>CAZJUF010000032.1:4457-13390 GCA_964549055.1 uncultured Hyphomicrobiales bacterium
CCGTCTGGATGTTCGCCCAGTTCCTTGAGGGCGGTGGCAGCCTTGCGGCCTTTGGCGGCTTTTTCGGCAATCACGGTGACGGCACGGTTGAGGCCGACGGTGAAAACTTCATCGTATGATTCGAGGTTGGCGTAAGTACCGGCGTGCAGCACAAACGGGCCATAGCGACCGAGCCCTGCCGTAATCATTTTGCCGGTTTCGGGATGTTTGCCCACTTCGCGCGGCAAAGACAGTAATTTCAGGGCTTCTTCGTATGAGAAGGTTGCCGTGTCTGAACCTTTGGGCAGGCCCGCGCGTTTTGGCTTTTCGCCTTTACCGCCTTCGCCCAATTGCAGATAGGGGCCGAAGCGACCGGATTTTAGCACAATGTCGAGATCGGTTTCAGGATCAGTACCAAGGATGCGATCCTCGCCAGCGCCATTGCCGCCATTTTCCCCGGTTTCGGAAAACTGACGGGTGAAGCGGCAGTCGGGATAATTTGAGCAGCCGATGAAGGCACCGAAGCGGCCAACTTTGAGGCTTAGTTGGCCATCGTCACACGATGTACATTTGCGCGGATCAGAGCCATCTTCTTTGGTCGGGAAAATATGCGGGCCCAGGACCTCATTGAGGGCGTCGAGCACGTGGGTGACACGCAAGTCAGCAATATCACCAACGGTTTTGTTGAATTCGGTCCAGAATTCGGTCAACACCTGCTTCCAGGCTATCTCGCCGTTGGAAATACGGTCAAGTTTTTCTTCCAGTGAAGCGGTGAAATCATATTCGACGTAGCGGGTGAAAAAGCTTTCGAGAAAGGCTGTTACCAGCCGTCCTTTATCTTCCGGAATAAGACGTTTTTTCTCCAGGCGTACATATTCGCGATCACGCAAAACTGTCAACGTCGAGGTGTAAGTTGACGGTCGGCCGATGCCGAGTTCTTCCATCGCCTTGATTAAAGTGGCTTCGGTATAGCGCGGTGGCGGTTCAGTGAAATGCTGGTTGGGCAGGAGTTTGAGCAGGTTTGATTTTTCACCTTCCGCCATGCGCGGCAGGCGTTTGCCATCGTCATCATCGCTACTGTCATCCTGACCTTCCTGATAGAGCGTCAAGAAGCCATCGAACAATACTACCGAACCTGATGCGCGCAGGCCGTAGTTTGCGCCGTCGCTGGTGGTGGCGGCAATATCGACAGTGGTTCTTTCAAAGCGTGCACTTTCCATCTGGCTGGCAATGGTGCGTTTCCAGATGAGGTCATAGAGGCCACGCTGGTCGGCATCGAGTGAAGATGCGACATATTTCGGCAGACGTGACAGTTCCGTCGGGCGAATGGCTTCATGTGCTTCCTGCGCGTTTTTGGCTTTGGTTTTATACATGCGCGGGGCGTCGGGTACGTATTTGTCACCGAATTCCTTGCCGATAACGCTGCGGCAGGCAGAAATGGCTTCACCGGCAATCTGTACGCCGTCAGTTCTCATGTACGTGATGAGACCTTGAGTTTCGCCGTTGATCGGGATGCCTTCATAGAGCCTTTGGGCCACCTGCATGGTGCGCGAAGAAGAAAAGCCCAGCTTGCGCGAGGCTTCCTGTTGCAGGGTTGAGGTGGTGAAGGGGGCGTAAGGGTTGCGCTTTGCCGGTTTGGAGACGACTTTGTTGACTGAATAATTGCCGGTTTCCAGCGCCGTGACGATTGTGGTGGTGGTGGCTTCATTGGGCAGGGAGAATTTTTCCAGACGCTTGCCGTCAGCAGAATGAACACGGGCTGAAAACTTCTTGCCTTCAGCGGTTTCCATATCCGCTTCAATTGTCCAGTATTCTTCGGACCTGAACGCTTCAATCTCTTTTTCACGTTCGCACACCAGACGCAAGGATACTGATTGCACGCGTCCGGCAGAACGGGCGCTTGGCAGCTTGCGCCACAAAACCGGCGACAGGGTGAAGCCAACGAGATAATCGAGCGCGCGGCGGGCGAGATAAGCGTCAACCAGTGGCACATCAAGTTCGCGCGGGTTTTTCATCGCTTCAAGCACAGATGATTTGGTAATGGCGTTGAACACCACGCGTTCAACGGCGATGCCCTTGAGGGCTTTTTTCTTTTCCAGCACTTCGAGCACATGCCATGAAATCGCCTCACCTTCGCGATCCGGGTCAGTGGCCAGAATAAGTCTGTCGGCGCCTTTGAGGGCAGTGGCTATTTCATTCAGGCGCTTGTTTGATTTGGAGTCGACCTCCCAATTCATTGAAAAATCCTGATCGGGATCAACCGAGCCGTTTTTGGAAGGGAGATCGCGAACATGCCCGTACGAGGCCAAGACCGTATAGTCGGAACCAAGGTACTTGTTTATCGTTTTCGCTTTGGCAGGCGATTCGACAATGACTACATTCATAAGATCAAAAGCATTTCGTTAAAGGTTAAAAACCGTATCTGGCTCAAATTGGGGTGTCTGGTCGCTTTGTCAATCGCTTTACCTTTAAGACGGCACCGGACAGATGGCGCCAGACCATGGTGAAAACTGCCGGTGATGTCAATTCACTCCGGTGCATTTGAATCAGAAAATAGTGATTTAAGGTAAAATCGTGGAAAAACCCTTATTGGTATATTGTAAAAATCCCTATAAAAGTGTATATAAAATTAATACACTTTTTAATATTTGTGTAAATGTGGCAAATACTGGAGCGAATATAGGTTGGCAACCTTTTCGCTGCATTTAACGAGGCTAAAAAATTGTGGCAAAGACTTTAGCAAGGCATGAAACTTCATACAGGCACGAAGAAGCGTCTCAAAACGAAACCCCAACAGGTGGAGAGATGCAAGGTGAAACGGTTATCTCAACTCATCTGCCCCCGGGCAAAGGTTTAGCCCAGAACAAGACCGAAGCGGCAAGGTATATTGCCGAGATGCTGCCGGTTCTGTGCAACATGGCAAAGGATGTCGATCTCAAATTCCTCAATTACCTGCTGGAAATGGCTTACGAAGAATCAGTCTATCGCTGCAACGAAGGACCGGAGCCGGGTCGCTCATAAATATTATTCAAAAAATCAGCGAAACCAGTTGCCTGTCGTGGCGAATGAGACGACCGGCAAGCTCGAGTTCGATTAAGACTGTCTGTACGCTGGCGGTGGGTTGATCGCTCTGGCGGATCAGTTCATCACCTTCAATCGGTACGATGGAGAGTAAATCGACAATCCGGCTGCGCAAATCTGCGTTGAAATCCGTGGGACGATGGTCTGCCGGATCGCGACCGCCGTTTTCAATGAAATTTTTTCGCGGGCTTATAATTTCAGGTTTCGAAAAAGTCTCATCTACACCGAGAATGTCAGCGCCACGAAGCGCCACCTGGGCGCCATCCTGATGCAAATCAACAAATGTCAAAAGCCGTATCCTGTGCCGCATTGTCAATTGCCATATCCTTTTGACGGCACAGGACAGGGGGGGACCAGAACATGGTGAAAACCGTCGGTGATGTTAATTCACAGCGGTGAATTTAAATCACAAAATAGTGCGATAAGGTAAAGTTGTTGAAGAGATCAAGATTTTATTGTAACGTTATAAATAGAATTGTGTATTAACAGCACACTTCAATGCAACTTTAAGTAATGGGGTAATTATGTAAATGTAACGAAATGCAAGAAAATATGGTGTTGCGTGTAAATAAAAGGGATTTCCAGAACATTTAAAGGGGCTTGAAAATTATGGAAAAGAGTTTGTCGGAGCAAAAATGTTCGAGTAAAGCATTGAAAGCGTCGCAAAATAAAGAATCATCTTTTAGTGAAAATCAAGAAAAGGCAGATGCAAAAAAACTTCTACCACCCGGTAAAGGCCTGGCGCGAAACAAGACTGAGGCCACAGGATATATTGCCGAGATGCTGCCGGTTCTGTGCGGCATGGCGAAGGATGTGGATCTTAAATTCCTCAATTACCTTTTGGAAATGGCCTACGAAGAAACAATCTATCGCGGCAACGATGAACCGGAGCCGGGTCGCTCATAAAGATTATTCAAGAAGTCAGCGAAACCAGTTGTCTGCCGTGGCGAATGAGGCGACCGGCAAGCTCGAGTTCGATTAAGACCGTCTGGACATTGGCGGCGGGTTGATCGCTCTGGCGGATCAGTTCATCGACTTCAATCGGTACGATGGAGAGTAAATCGACAATCCGGCTGCGCAAATCTGCGTTGAAACCTGTCGGTTGAGGGGCGGTCAGATCTCGATCTCCGCTTTCAATGAAATCATTTTGCCGGTGACTGAAATCGGGATTTGAAAAAGTGTCCAGCACATTGAGTATGTCAGCGCCGCGAAGTACCATTTGAGCGCCATCCTGAAGCAGCTTGTTGGTGCCACCGGCGCGCGGGTCGAGCGGTGAGCCGGGCACCGCAAAAACTTCGCGACCCTGCTCGCCGGCAAGCCTGGCGGTGATCAACGAGCCTGAACGCAAAGCGGCTTCCACGACCAGAACGCCCAGGCTGATGCCGGAAACCAGCCGGTTGCGGCGGGGGAAATGTTGCGATTTGGGGCTGACGCCAGGTGGAAATTCGGCGATCAACAAGCCTTGTTCGGAAATTTGTTGTTGCAGGAGCGCATTTTCCTTGGGGTAAATACGGTCAATACCACCGGCCACCACCGCAATGGTGCCAGTGCCAAGAGCTGTTTTGTGGGCTGCTGTATCAATGCCACTGGCCAGCCCGGAGGCTATGACCAGGCCGCTGGCGCAGAGTTTTTTGACAAAAACCGAGGTTAGCTTCATACCAACCGCCGAGGCATTACGGGAACCGACGACGGCGAAAATAGACTTGTGAGCCAATTCTTCACGGCCCTTGATCGTCAGGATTGGCGGGGGGCTGTCAATATGCTGGAGTAAATCAGGATAGCCCTTTTGGTTTAAGGCCACATGGCGGGCACCGAGTGCGTGCACGGTTTCAATTTCAGCTTCAGCGCTTTGGATTGAGCAGATTTTTATGCGCCGCTTTAAACCGCCGCGCCGGGATAATTCTGGCAGGGCTTCAAGAGCAGCTCCAGCGCCGCCATAACGGTTTATCAGATTGCGAAAAGTGATAGGGCCGACATTTTCACTGCGGATAAGCCTGAGCCAATCAAGAAGTTGCGCGTCCGTTAGCTTCTGTTTGTTCACAAGGCCGCCCCAAAACGCACGCTTTGGTGCGTGCCGGTTATTGTCCTATCTTCGTTTCTTTGCCTGTTATTATGCGGGCAATGTTTTGATAGTGTGCCACATATATGATGACACCCAAAAGGATAAATAATTCCACCAGCTGTCGTTCCCCAAAGTAAAACAGCCAGGCGGGCGTTGCAGCTATGGCAATCAGGGCGGCAGCTGAAGATATTCTTGAAAGTGCGGCCACTGCCAGCCAGGTTGCACAGAATATGAGGGCCACCGGCCAGAACAATCCGGTCAGGACACCGATATAAGTAGCGACTGCTTTGCCGCCCTTGAATTTGAGCCATACAGGAAAAATGTGGCCCAATACCGCTCCCAATGCGGCCAGAACGGCAATGTCCGGCCCCCATTGCTGGCCAATGAGTGCGGGTATCAGACCTTTTGCGACATCGGCGATTACCGTTGCAGCTGCAAGTTTTTTGTTTCCGGTGCGCAACACATTGGTGGCACCGATGTTGCCGGAACCGATTAACCGGATATCTCCAAGACCGGCAAATCTTGTGAACAAAAGTCCAAAGGGGATGGAGCCGCTCAGATATCCCAATACCAGTGCGAGGCTAAAATAGGGCAGAGCCAGGCTCCAGCTAATTGGATCAGGCATTATAATTCACGGCTCAAAGTGGTGGATACATCGCCCGGCAACTATGGTTTTCATAACATGGCCTTGCAGTTTTCTGTCTTCAAAGGCTGTATTCTGGCATTTTGATTTAAGTTTTTCCACCTCCAAAACCCACGGCATGCCCAAATCAACCGTTACGAAATCAGCCGGGGCACCAATTTCAAGCCTGCCGCTATCCAGACCAAGCAGGCGCGCCGGGGTGCAGCTTAGCGCGGAAATGATACGGGACAGTTTGACGTCACCTTCGTGATAGAGCATCAGGCTGGCGGGTAACAGGGTTTCGAGACCGACAGCGCCAAAGGCCGCTTCCGCAAACGGGCGGCGCTTGCCATCAATGTCCTGGGGCTCATGATTGGAGACGATGACATCTATGGTACCGTCATCAAGGCCTGCCACCAGTGCCTGGCGGTCATCTTCAGAGCGCAGGGGGGGCGAGAGCTTGAAGAAGGTACGATAGGTGCCAACATCGTGCTCGTTGAGAACGAGGTGGTTGGCGCTGACGCCGCAGGTTACCGGCAGGCCACGCGCTTTGGCCGCGCGCATGACGTCGACTGACTTGGCGCAGGAAATTTGGGCGGCATGATACTTTGCACCGGTGAGTTCAACCAGGCGGATGTCGCGCTCCAGCACAATCACCTCGGCGGCTTCACAAATTCCCGGTAGCCCCAGGCGCATGGCAGCTTCGCTGTCGTGCATAACGCCATTGGCGGCGAGATCCTCGTCTTCCACATGGTGAATGACAAGGGCATTAAAATCATTGGCGTAGGATAACAGCCGACGGAAGACAGCGGCACTTTTAATGCTGAAGGGTCCGTCTGAAAACGCCACGGCTCCGGCTGCTTTCAACAGGCCTATTTCTGTCATCTCGTGGCCCTTGAGACCTTTGGTCAGGGCTGCCATCGTATGGACATTAACCAAAGCGGTATCGCGGGCGCGACGTTCGAGAAAATCGACAATGGCGACATCGTCAACCACAGGCTGGGTATTGGGTTTGCAGATAATTGTGCTGACACCACCGCTGGCTGCTGACGCACTGGCTGAACCAAGTGTTTCCAGATGTTCAAAACCAGGTTCACCGGAAAACACCTGCATATCAATCAGGCCGGGAATTAGCAGGTGGCCGTGGCAATCGACAATTTCCATATCCGGCGAGCGCGCCGCTGTAACGCCCGCGCCAACATCTGATATGACGCCGCGATCAATCAATATTCCGCCTGTTTCATCGAGGCTGGAAGATGGATCAAACAGGTGGGCATTGACATACGCCACAGGTCTGGCGCTGTGATTATCGATATGTGCGGGAACCAGGGCCATTATGCGACTTTCTGTTCAGGCAGGTTGCGGCTTAACGCATCCAGCACGGCCATGCGCACCGCCACCCCCATTTCGACTTGTTCGCGTATAACGCTTTGCGGTCCATCAGCAATGGCACTGTCAATCTCGACACCGCGGTTCATGGGACCGGGATGCATGACCAGGGCATCGGGTTTGGCGAAACTCAACGCCCGGGCTCCGAGGCCAAAAAAGTGGTAAAACTCGCGCGCGGAGGGGATGAAGCTGCCGTTCATGCGTTCGCCTTGAATGCGCAACATCATGACCACATCGCAATCAACGACGGCGGCATCAAGTCTGTGAAAAACCTCAACACCGAGACGCTCGGCATCTTTGGGCAGCAGGGTTGAGGGACCGGCAATGCGAACACGTGCGCCAAGGGCATTGAGAAGCAGGATATTCGATCGGGCAACGCGGCTGTGCAGCACATCCCCGCAAATGGCTATCTTCAAGCCTTCAATTTGCCCCAGCCGCCGACGGATAGTGAGGGCATCCAGCAAGGCTTGTGTCGGGTGTTCATGGGCGCCATCACCAGCGTTGATGACCGCACACGAAACTTTTTGCGATAGTAACTCAACCGCGCCCGCTGCACTGTGGCGCACAACCAGAATATCCGGGCGCATGGCATTGAGCGTCATTGCCGTATCAATCACGGTCTCTCCCTTGGACATGGAAGACGTTGTAACCGACATGTTCATGACATCGGCACCGAGACGTTTTCCTGCCAGCTCAAACGAGCTTTGGGTGCGTGTGGAGGTTTCAAAAAACAGGTTAATCTGGGTGCGGCCGCGCAAAGTGTCGCGTTTTTTGTTGGTTTGCTGGTTTTGTTGAACGTAGGTTTCAGACAGGTCCAGCAAGTAATTGATATCTTGAAGGGAAAGACCCTCTATGCCCAACAGGTGAGGGTGGGAAAAAGCGCTATCTGTGTGGTTAATTTCTGCGGTCATTAAAACCGGACTTATAGGCATAGCCGGTGGTTTGAGCAAGAAGGATTTTTAATCGGTCAAACCTTATCCACCTTATCTTGCAGACAAGCGATCAAGAGCGCCTTGCAGAATATAAGTGGCGGCAAGCTTGTCGACCAGTTGGGCACGGCGCTGGCGCGAGGCATCGGCTGCCAGCAATGTGCGGGTCACCGCTGCGGTTGATAGTCTTTCATCCCACAAGGTTACCGGAAGGGAAGAAAATTGCTGCCAGTTGCGCATGTATGCACGTGTTGCTTGCGCCCGTGGGCCTTCACTGCCATCCATGTTCAGCGGAAAACCCAATATCAAACCGCCAATATTATGCGTCTCGCAAAGCTGGGCCAGGCTCGTGGCATTTTGTTTGAATTTGGTGCGTTTCAGGGTTTCGAGTGGTGACGCCACTGTTCTTGAGATGTCACTCAAGGCGAGGCCGATTGTCGTCGTACCCAGATCAATGCCGATCAGCCGTTGATGCGTCGGCAGGGCATCGGCCAGGTTGATCAGGCTTTGGCTGAATTCATCAATCATGGTGAAGTTTAAGGATCATATCGGGTCTGGCATTGCTATTACAGCTATCAAGATATACTATTTGCCTAACAATATATTAAAAGAATCGATTTTTTAAGTTTTTAAAGGGGTGGTGATGAGAAACTTGGCTCGGTACGCGAGTGGTTTGGCTTGTGTTGTGTTTATTCAATCTCCAGCGTTTGCTGATGGGCATTTACCAGCGACCTATGGTGATTGCGCAGTTTCTGAAATTAACGGCAAACTCAGTATTGCCGGAGGTGCTGCCAAGGATAATGGCAACAAAGGTGGCGTTTTTCAAAGCGAAGGCAGTGTTTCCATTCCGATCAATTGCCAGTTTGGCCTG
>CAZJUF010000033.1:0-13281 GCA_964549055.1 uncultured Hyphomicrobiales bacterium
CATGTTGAGCCAGTTCATCCGCCAGACGAACAAGTTCCTTAGCTGCCTGCCCGGAGTTCAGTTTTGCGGGAGTTATGTCGGTATAATCAGGGAGGTCCGTCATTGTCCAGAGCTGCCATTTATCAATTGCCTTGCCGCTGCACGCGCTTCTTGCGTTACTTCCGCCCCCGACAACATGCGGGCAACTTCTTCCAGTCGTTCATTTTGCCCCAGCGTATCAATTCTGGTGACGGCTCTTTCGCCTTGCTCGGTCATTTCAATTGATTTGAAAATCTTGAGATGAACGCCGGCGCGTGCGGCAACCTGGGGCGAATGGGTAATAGTGATGACTTGCATCTGTTTTGACAAATGATCGAGCCTGACACCGATTGCATCGGCTGTCGCCCCGCCAACGGCTGCATCAATTTCGTCAAATACTAACGTCGGTGCACCTTCAACCCCCGCCAGCACAACTTTGAGCGCCAGAATAAACCGCGACAGCTCGCCACCGGAGGCAATCTTGGCCAAAGGCCCGGGTGATGAGCCGGGGTTGGTGGCTATTATAAATTCCACCCTGTCGAGACCACTTGGACCGGCTCGATCGTCTGGCAGGATATCGACGGCAACAAGAAATGTGGCTTTTTCAAGCTTGAGCGGCGGTAATTCAGCTTCAATTTTCTTACCCAACTTGACCGCACCTGTCTGGCGAGCGGTGGAAATCGCGCGTGCGCGGGTAAAATAAGCTTCACCAGCTTCATCACATTGCTTCGAGAGTTCGGTTAACCGCGCCTGCCCGCTGACAACTTCGTTTAGCTGGGCTTCAAACCGTGCCATGAGCGCTGGCAGACCATCAACTTGCACATTGTGTTTGCGTGCGCACCCGCGTAAGGCAAACAGACGTTCTTCAGTATCACTGAGCACCTGGGGATCAAATTCAAACTCCCGCTGACTGGTCGCCACCACACCTTGCGCCTCATCAAGGGCTACAAGCACCTTGTCCAATGCCTCAACAATGGGTGCCATAAGAGGTTGAACCTCACTTCCAGCGCGCTCCAGCTTGCGCAAGGCTGCACTGATGCGCGACTTCTGTGATCCATTGGCTTCCAGAGATGCCGCAGCTTCCTTGATTTCACCGGCGTATTTTTCCGCATGCATCATTAACTGGCGCTCACCATGAAGCCTGTCTTCCTCGCCGGTTTCCGGGTCCAGAACAATCAGCTCATCGAGACAGTGGCGGAGGTATTCTTCATCCTGTTTGGCCTGGGCAATCTCGGCCTGAAACTTTTCGCGTTCAGATTTTAAGGCAACCCACTTGTTCCAGCATCGCGCCACATCCGCGGCTTGTTCTGTATTGCCGCAAAATGCATCCAGCAACCTCATGTGCGTGGCCGGTTCAATCAACGCGCGATCGTCATGTTGACCGTGAATTTCCACCATAGCAGCGGTCACCTTGCGCAATAATGCAGCACTGACCGGCTGGTCGTTAATGAACGCACGTGTACGCCCGTCTTTTGATTGAATTCGACGCACAATCAGGGTCAGATCGATATCCAGGCCATTTTCATCAAGGATGGTAAAAATCGGATGGCAAGGCTCAAGGTCAAAACTGGCGACCACACTCCCCTGCATCGCACCTTCGCGCACCAGTGATCCATCACCGCGCGCACCAAGAGCCAGCCCCAGCGCATCAAGCACAATGGATTTGCCCGCACCTGTTTCACCCGTAAGAGCCGTCAATCCAGGCTCGATGGTCAGGTCCAGTCTATCGATTAAAACGATATCACGTATGGAAATTGCGCTCAGCATTACGCGTCAGAACGTAATCGACTTCCACGCTTTGCTCAACCACGAACCTTTGTTTTCCCGTGGTTCCAACCCATCAGACTTTAACAGCACATAGGCATCATCATACCATTTGCTGTCCGGGAAGTTATTACCAAGTATGGCAGCGGCTGTTTGCGCCTCACTTTTGACCCCCAATGCCATATAGGCTTCTGACAATCGCATCAAAGCTTCGGGCGCATGGGACGTGCGCTGATAAGCACTCACAACCACCTTAAATCTGTTGATTGCTGCGACGTAGGCCTTTTTATCCATGTAATAGCGACCGATCTTCATCTCTTTACCGGCCAGATGGTCCCGGGCCAAAATAGCTTTTTGTTCAGCATCCTTGGCATAATCACTATAAGGATACCGGCGTATCAGTTCATCAAGGGCAAGCAATGCTTTTTTTGTTAATGCCTGATCGCGTCCGACATCAGAAATCTGTTCGTAATAACTCAGCGCAATCAGATAATAGGCATATGGTGCATCATCATGACCGGGATAAAGTGCCAAAAACCGTTTTGACGCATTTATGGCATCATCAAAAGAATTACGTTCATAATGAGCGTAAGCCGACATCAACATGGATCGTCTGGCCCAGGTCGAATAAGGATATTGCCGCTCAACTTCTTCAAACTGGGTTGCCGCTTCCTTCGCTGCACCATTATTAACCGTTGACAGCGCGCGGGCGTAAAGTTTCTCAGCTGATGCTTCGTTCACCTTCAAATCCGGCTCAGCAGCACCAAATGGATTGTAATCTGAAATGGAGCTACACGCCCCCAAAATCAGCAATGAAGCCAATACAAGGAAGGTTTTCAACGATTTAAGAGAGTTTGCTAGCATTGTAGTTTTCAACTCGGCCCGATTTCATACCAAAAGGCAATTATGTATCACAAAACCCGAACCGATAAAAACCAAGAATTACAAATTCGAAATCCGCGCAGATTTAGGCGAAGAATTATGACATTTCTATGGTTTCCCAGGCTGAATCATCCTGAAGCAATGCGCTTAACGCAGTAAAGTTGGCTTGATGCCCGCCACGATAGGAATAATACATACCCAAAATCGGCGCCCCGGCTATGGCCAGATCACCAATAGCATCAAGCGCCTTGTGGCGAACAAATTCATCGGGAAAGCGCAATCCCTCAACATTCAGGATTTCCTGGCCACTGATTACGACAGTGTTCTCCAAAGAAGCTCCCAAAGCAAACCCTTGCGCACGCAAAACTTCTGCGTGCTCCATAAACCCGAATGTTCGTGCAGGCGAAAGCTCACGTTTAAAGGCTTCCGCACTCCCCTCAAAATCGAATTGTTGTACACCAATCATTTTATTGGCAAATTCAATCTCGATATCCAGTTTAAAACCATCGTAGGGCATAAAGCCGCATCGTGCCAGACCATTGGTGATTTCAACCGGTTTGAGAACCCGTATCACACGGCGTTTGCAATCCAGTGAAACCACGCCGGCCTTTTCAATAGCCTCGACATATTCCAATGCACTGCCATCTAGAATTGGAACTTCCGGTCCATTAATCTCAATGCGGGCATTATCAATGCCACATCCGCTAAGTGCGGCAAGCAAATGCTCAACGGTTGAAACCGTCGCGATATCATTGGTACCGATTACAGTACACAATTGTGCCGAGCGGACAGAAGACGGGGCAACTGAAATTTTGGTGTCACTATCATCAATGTCAGTTCGGTAAAAAACAATTCCACACCCCGCTGGCGCAGGCTCGATACTCAGATTTACATCTTGACCATTGTGAACACCAATACCCGACATTCGAATGGTATCCCCAAGCGTTACCTGACTACACATATAACAATCCGCGAAGGTTGCACGGCCCAACAATGGCGCAATATTCATTAAACACTCCGCCCACCTGCGGCAACTGTTTGATACGGCTACAAATTCGCCGTTGTGGAGTACACTTTAGATTGACTGAAGGCTGAGGTCAAACGTACATTTAGCGGATAAAAACAACTATGGCCAGTGACAATTCATCACTGGCCATTATTCATCCTTACCGCAATCAGGTCTAGTTGGCCTGACGTCTCAGAAAGGCCGGAATTTCAAGCTGGTCTGCATCGAAATCCGTCTCACTTTGATGTTGTGCAATCGGTTGCACGGTGGCAACACCCGGCTGTCTCTGCGGCGGGTTTTGAGTGGCGGTTTTTTGAAATGATTGATTACTTGCTGAAGCAGGGCTGACGAAAGCAGGCTCGCTTTTGGCTCGGGAATACCCGGGTTCAGGTGTTTTCTTACCCAAACCGGCATTCACAAGTTTTTCAAAAAGCGATGGACGTTTTCCAACCTGCGAAACACCTTGCGAAGATGCCGCAGCCTCTTTTTCCCGGTACTCTTTCACAGCCAACGGAGGAAATTCCTCAATGCTTGGCATCCGGGGTTGGCTCATTGCCATTTTCATTTCAGCGGGTGATGCTTCCTGGACTGGCATTTCATGTTGAGAAGTCCCGTCTTTTTCCACAGCAAGCTCTGGCACCGACATTGGCTTTGCTTCCGTTTGCAGAGCATTTCCAGTCATCGTGGGGGGTGTATCTGCCTGACCTTCCGGCGTTTTCGCCGTCGGCAATTCAAAGGACCCGTTGGTTTCATCTTCAAACTGATCGGCGTGTGCCGAGGGCGCACTTATAGGGAGTGCTTTTGAGTTGATTTCGGAAACAATGGCATTTTGAAATTTCGCATGGGTGCCGATTTCTTCAAATGCCTGTCGGTCAATTCCTGTGGCAACCACGGACACCCTGATAAACCCGTCAAGGCTACCATCGAATGTTGCGCCAAGTATAATATTCGCCTCAGGATCAACTTCCTCGCGAATACGCGTGGCCGCCTCATCGACCTCGTACAGCGTCAGGTCATCGCCACCGGTAATACTGATCAGCAATCCGCGTGCACCGCGCATTGAAACATCATCAAGCAATGGGTTGGAAATGGCAGCTTCGGCGGCTTCAATCGCGCGTTTTTCGCCCGATGCCTGCCCCGTCCCCATCATCGCCTTGCCCATCTCATTCATGACCGAGCGCACGTCAGCGAAGTCCAGATTGATCAGGCCTTCCTTGACCATCAAATCGGTAATGCCAGCCACACCGGAATGCAGCACTTCATCAGCCATGGAAAAGGCATCGGCAAAGGTGGTTTTCTCGTTGGCAACACGAAACAGGTTCTGGTTGGGAATAACAATCAGCGTATCTACATGCTTGGTAAGTTCTTCAATACCGCGCTCGGCTGTTACCATGCGTCCCTGGCCTTCAAACTGAAACGGCTTGGTCACAACACCCACAGTCAAAATACCCATATCGCGCGCAGCACGCGCAATTACAGGTGCAGCACCTGTGCCGGTTCCACCGCCCATACCGCCGGTGATAAAGGCCATATGAACACCGCTGAGATGATCTTCGATTTCCGCCATGGCTTCTTCAGCTGCGGCAGCACCGATTTCAGGCTTGGAGCCCGCGCCAAGCCCCTCTGTCAGGGCTGCGCCAATCTGGATACGGCGCTCAGCTTTTGACTGGGCTAAAGCTTGCGCATCTGTATTTGCGACGACAAACTCGACACCCTCGAGATTGGAGGAAATCATATTGTTAACGGCATTACCGCCAGCTCCACCGACACCGAACACTGTGATACGCGGATTTAGCTCAGTAACACTGGGAATTTTCAGATTGATGCTCATAGTTCCTTAACCCTGGTTTTCTAATTTTAAAACTTTAGTTACCTGTTTGATAAGAAACCGTTAATTCTTGGCGAAAATGATCACATCAGATCAAAAAAATGATTTATTTTGGAACAGTGAGGTTAAGGAACGCCGGTTTCAGCCTGATACCAGTGGCGGTGAGGTTTTATCCATCTCCTCGTCATACCGGCTTAGGCCGGCATTACGAATATAGAGTCGAGACCTAGAAGTTCTCGCGAATCCACTGACCAACCCGGACAAAATATCCGCCATTTGATGAAGTCTGCCCCCATTCGGGAACATTTTGATGAGCAGCAAGAGGTGAGCGCGCATATGAAATCAATCCGGCGCAGGTAGAAAAAGGTGCCGATTGAGCCATATCCGGCATACCGGAAAACACAGGCGGCGACCCCAGCCTCACCTGCTTGCCCAAAACCCGTTGAGCCAGCTCCTGGACACCGTTCAACTGACTGGCACCACCGGTAATGACCAGCCTTTTGCCAGCCATTTCAGAAAACCCCGAATGATCAAGGCGCGCACGCACCAGTTCCAGAATCTCCTCAATACGTGGCTGGATGATCCCGGTCAGCATTGAGCGCGGAATTTTATTGACCACATCGTCCGAGTTTTCTCCGATGTATGGCACGTTGATCATTTCACGATGGTCCGAAGCGCTTGGCAAGGCGCTGCCATAGAGTGTTTTAATACGTTCGGCATAACTGCTCGGCGTTGATAATCCACGCGCAATATCTGACGTCACATGAGCGCCGCCAATAGGAATAAGGTCCGCATAGATCAAGCCATCGTGGGCAAATGCTGCAATACTTGTTGTCCCCCCGCCCATGTCTATACAGGTAACACCCAATTCTCTTTCGTCTTTCACCAGACAGGCCATGGAACTGGCCAGCGAGGAAACCACAACAGCGTCAATGCCTAAATGGCAGCGCTCGACCAAAGAGATGATGTTTCTGAACGGCCCGGTATCAACGCTCACAACATGGGCATTCAGACTAAGCTCATTGCCAAACATGCCAATTGGCTCATCAACGCCGCGTTCGCCATCCAAAACAAACCCGCCGGGCAGATTATGAATAACCGTCCGCCCCGACCCCGATCCCAATTCGTGCATTTTTGAAAGTAGAGAACTTACATGACGCTTGCCGACCTCATTGCCGTCAATTGCGGTCACAACAGTTTGCTGTTCTGTGCGCGGTCTGCCCGCCGACAGGCTCACAAACACGCTCGAAATCGTAAGTCCTGCCATACGCTCGGCATGATCCACAGCCGCTCTTACCGAACCTTCAGCAGCATCCAGATCGACCACCGCACCGGCGCGCAAACCGACTGAGCGATGATGGCCGAAACCCAGAATTTTTAAGCCGTTATTGACACCACCGGCTTCAGCAGCCAGCTCAGAGCCGCTAATCCGGGCAATAAGACAGCTGACTTTTGTCGAGCCAATATCCAGAGCCGCAACAATTACCGAGCGACCATCTTGCGTTGTCTTGTTCTTGTTTACTTGTGCATTCATGGACACAACACTCATGTTTTACGCTTACCCGCCCTTTTTGACTTAGCAGCATTCTCACTATAGGAAGCAGCCCGTCTTTGAGCTGCCTCGTCACTCAGGCGTATGGTTACTCTGTCTACAATCCTAAAGTCCACAAGAACAATATCGCGCGACAGCAGGCCGTTATCTTCGTCAAGCTTTGCCAGTTGCGCCAGCGCTTCGGGCACACCTGTTTCAGGCAAATTTACGGTAATACCGTTTAGAAGACGTAAATTCCACCGCCGGTCGGCCACGCGAATCGCCGCCCGCACCAAAGACTTGAGTCCCGGATAAACGGCAATCTGGGAATATATCTCCTGCGCCTTGTTTTCAGCACCATATCCAACCACCAGCGGAAGATAGCCATGATCCTTCACCCGCAAGGCTCCCAGGGTCGTACCTTTTTTATCGATTATCGACAGCCTGCCGCCGCGTTGCCAGATTGCAAACGGACTGCGCTCTTCGATATCGATCAAAACCGTATTTGGAAACAGACGATGAACCGAAGCTTTGCTGACCCAGCCGATTTTCTCCAGACGGGCGCGGGTTTCATCCGTATTGAATTTTAACATTGAATCACCGCGCTGAATATCAAGTGCGGCCAGCAATTCCGCATCACTGGCGCGCGCGCGCCCGGTGAGCGTCACCTTTTCCACCGTCAGACCAACAACGCCCGAAACACTAGCGGCACCCAGTCGCAACGAGCGTTTTACCTGCTCGAAACCATCGCCAATATAAGAGCCATAGATAAAGCTCGCCGCCAGAAAAACCGCACTGGCAATAGCAAACCAGCGCATATCGACCGTGCCATATTTACAATTCTGCCAGAACCCGCGCTCACTGACATTTTTTTTGGGGCTGCGACGAAGCAGTTTTCTTGCTACCGATTGCATGTTGCGTCTTCCACCATCCAGCTTACAAATTCACTAAAATCATGACCGGCGTGTCTGGCCATATCGGGTACGAGAGATGTTTCGGTCATGCCCGGTTGGGTATTGACCTCTAAAAGGATCAATTCACCGGTGCCGTTGAGCGTATCGTCATATCTGAAATCAGCACGAGAGACACCACGGCACCCCAAAATCTTATGGGCATCCAGCGTATAGGTCTGAACCCTGCGGTAAATATCATCGGGAATTTGCGCCGGCAAAATATGCTCGGAGCCGCCAAGGGAGTACTTGGCCTCGTAGTCATAAAATTCCAGACCGTCCCTGCTCACGATATCTATTACACCCAACGCAACATCACCCATTACTCCGCAGGTCAATTCACGCCCTGCGATATAGCGCTCAACCATCAATTCTTCACCCAGATCCCAGTCTTTTGACATCAAAGCCTGGGGCGGACGGTTGGCACCCTTAGGCACAATATATACCCCAACACTTGAGCCCTGGTTAACAGGCTTAATAACATAGGGAGTTTCTAAAACATGAGCCTCAGCAGCCTCGGAACGCGACACAAGACGGCTTTCAGCAACAGGTATCTTCCTGTTTTTAAACAATATTTTCGACTTTTCCTTGTCCATGGCCAAAGCGGATGCGAGCACGCCAGAGTGCGTATAAGGAATTTCCAGAGTTTCCAGAATTCCCTGAACATGGCCATCTTCGCCCCAGACACCGTGCAGAGCGTTAAAAGCAACATCAGGTTTTAGTGCTGACAAAACATCAGAAATATTGCGATCGACATCCACTCTGGTCACCGGATAACCTGCATCTTCAAGTGCCTTTGCACACGGATTACCAGTATCAAGGCTAACTTGGCGCTCCGGCGACCAGCCGCCCATCAAAACAGCCACATGTTTTTTCGATGTATTCATATGTCTCTCCTTGTTTAGTGGCGTGTTTTTAGTGGCGCTCAAGCGGCGCACAGCCTGCGGACCCCTTGGGTCCTAGTCCAACGCTGCGCTCGTCCGGGTGCCACAACGATAGTCTATCAGTACGCCTCCCGGACGAGCGCAGCGTTGGACTAGCGAGCAAAGCCGAGCGCAGGCTGCGCGCCGCTTGAGCGCCTCTAAAAACTGCGCCACCAAAAACAATCAACCTCACTCAACACCAATTCGTTTGATTTCCCACTCCAGTTGAACACCACTATGCGCCAAGACACGCGCGCGCACTGTCTCACCAAGAGTTTCAATATCCGCAGCGGTTGCATCACCATCATTAATAAGAAAGTTGCAATGTTTTTCGGAAACATGCGCCCCACCAACGCGTAAGCCGCGACAGCCTGCTGCATCTATCAACTGCCACGACTTGTGACCGTCAGGATTTTTGAAGGTGCTGCCGCCGGTGCGGCTTTTAATCGGCTGGGTTGCTTCGCGTGCGGTGGTGATGGCGTTCATATCTTCGGTTATTTGATCCGGGTCACCGGCTGTGCCCTGAAATAGCGCCCGGGTAAAAATAACGTCCTCAGCCACACTGCAATGACGATAGGAATATCCCATGTCGTCAACGTTTAAGATGATTTTCTCACCCTTTGATGTAACGCAATTGATCTCGACCACCACATCCTTGGTCTCGGTTCCATAAGAGCCGCCGTTCATGCGCAAGGCACCGCCAACGGAGCCGGGAATGCCGCGATAAAAAGCCAGCCCGGCAATGCCGGCTCTGGCCGCACTCATCGCCAGTTTTATGTCCGGCACGGCTGCACCGGCTCTTATGCGATTATCATCTTCAATCTCAATCGTGGAAAACCCACGCCCCAGCCGAATGACAACACCGGGAATGCCGCCATCGCGCACCAGAAGATTGGAACCTATGCCGACGGTCATAACGGGAATATTATCAGGTATTTCACTCAAAAACCCGGCCAGGTCATCCTCATCAGCGGGAGAAAACATCACTTCTGCCGGACCACCCACACGAAACCAGGTAAGATCGCTCAACATAACGTCTGTGCTCAGACGCCCGCGCACCTGAGGCAGACGTTTGACCAGTTCTTCACCGGAAATCTGCACCTCATTGCTCCTGTTCAAGTGCGGCAAGTTCCTGCGGCAGCGCGTGCGCCCAATACGTAATGGTGCCCGCCCCCAGACACACCACCACATCACCGGGTTCAGCAATTTCGGCAATCATTTTCGCCAGTGCAGCAGGTTCCGGCAACGCCAGCGCTTGGCGATGGCCACGTGCGGTTAATCCCTCCACCAGACTGTCACGGTCATAACCTTCAATCGGCTGTTCACCGGCTTCGTAAACAGGGGCGATAATCACCACATCAGCGTCATTAAAACAGCTGCAAAAATCATCGAACAAACTTTCCAGCCTGGTGTAGCGATGCGGTTGCATAACGGCAATTACCCGGTTTTTCGCCACATCTCTGGTGGCTGACAAAACAGCGGCAATTTCCACCGGGTGATGTCCATAGTCATCAAAGATAACAACATCGTTCCACACGCCGGTCTTGGTAAAGCGTCGTTTGACGCCACCAAAATTGGCAAGGGCTGCACGAATAACATCATCGGAAAACTTCAACTGACCGGCGACAGCCACAGCAGCCAGTGAATTAAGCGCATTGTGGCGACCCGGCATGGGCAGTCTCAATCCAGTAATTTCGCGCGTCGTATCGCTCATCCGGTCAGTGATCACCACATCATAGAGGCAATCGCCATTTTCAAACCTGAGATCAACCATACGCACTTCAGCCTGTGGGCTTTCGCCATAGGTAACAATGCGGCGATCTTCAATCCGGCCAATCAGAGCCTGGACTTCCGGGTGGTCAATACACATCACCGCAAAGCCGTAAAATGGCACATTCACGACAAAATTATAGAAGGCCGCCCGCAAGGCATCAAAATCACCATAGTGATCAAGATGTTCGGGATCGATGTTGGTGACAATGGCAACTTCGGCAGGCAATTTGACGAAAGTACCATCTGATTCATCCGCCTCCACCACCATCCAGTCACCCTCGCCCAACCGGGCATTGGTGCCATAGGCATTGATGATGCCACCATTAATCACCGTGGGATCAAGATTGGCTGTATCAAACATTGCCGCAACCATGCTGGTGGTGGTGGTTTTGCCATGGGTGCCACCCACAGCCACACAGGATTTAAGGCGCATCAATTCGGCCAGCATCTCGGCGCGCCGCACCACGGGCAAAAACCGTGCGCGGGCGGCAACAACTTCCGGGTTATCGCTTTTAACTGCCGATGACGTGACAATGACACTGGCATTTTCGATGTTTTCTGCCCCATGGCCAATCGAAATTGTCAGCCCCAGGCCGCGCAAACGATCAACATTAGCGTTCTGGCTTAAATCCGATCCCTGAACGGTGAACCCGAGATTGTGCATGACTTCGGCAATACCACTCATGCCAATTCCGCCAATGCCAATGAAATGTATCGGCCCGACTTCCTGCGAAAGCCTCATTGCTTACCCTCTTGAATATGTGCGATTTCTTCAACTGCATCAGCCAGTAGCATAGTCGCATCTGGCTTGCCAATTTTATGTGCTGCGTGTGCTGCCGCTACCAGCAAATCTGGTTCATTCATAAATTTATCCAGCAATTTCACCACCTGATCCGGCTTGAACTCTGATTGCTCCACCACCCAGGCCCCACCGTGGGCTTCAAGGACACGGGCATTTTCTCGTTGATCATTGTCCAGCGCGCCAGGCAGGGGAACCAGAACAGCGGGACATCCGATAACGGTTAACTCACTCAGTGTCGAAGCCCCTGAGCGCGCGACCACAAGGTGTGAGGTCGCCATACGTTCAGGAAGGTTGGAGAAAAAAGCAGCGACTTCAGCTTCAATGCCTGCATTGTTATAGACGGTTTTGACTTTATCAATATCTTCTTGCCGACATTGTTGGGTAACTTTAAGGCGCTTTTTTGTCATTTCCGGCAACAGCTCTAACGCTGCTGGCATGACATCACCAAAAATGCTCGCACCCTGACTGCCGCCAAAAATCAGCAATCTGAATTCATCATCGCCAAACGTTGGCGTGTAAGGTGAATTGCGCAACTCGATCACCTCCTGGCGCACCGGATTGCCTGTGGTGGTGATGCGCAACCTTCCATTAACCGGCGCTTTTTGTGTCACCTCGAAACTTGTTGCCAAAACAGTTGCAAACCGGGAGAGAAACCTGTTTGCCCGCCCCATTACCGCATTTTGTTCATGCAGGCACGTTGGCAGACCCACAAGTCGGGCCGCCACCATCGGTGGCAAGGATGGGTAGCCGCCAAAACCGGCAACCGCACAAAAAGGTGAGCTTTTAAAAATTTTCTGCGCCTTGGACACACCCGATATGATCTCCCTCACCCCGGTAAATGCTTTCAAAGGGGCACGAAGTGACAAGGTCGACGAAGGAATTTGCACGATCTCATCGCAAGGAAACCTGTCACCAAACCTCAAGCCACGTCCATCCGTCAGCAAAACAACACGGTGTCCCCGGCGTTTGAGTTCCGCACTCAAAGCCTGGGCCGGAAAAAGATGACCGCCGGTACCACCGGCACAGATGGCAAATTGAGAGGTAGTTTTTTTCTCGCCCGACATTAGCGTTGCGTTCCTTCCAGTGCCAAGCCTCCTCCGCTCTCATAAGACATGCCAAACCTTTGTCCCGGCCGCCTTCGGGTCAGCGCCAATACAAAGCCCATGGAAATTGCTACCGAGATAAGCGAAGAACCACCGTAAGAAATGAATGGCAGGGTCATGCCCTTGGCTGGCAACAGCGAAAGATTTACCGCCATATTTATCAAAGCCTGCAAACCAAACATTGAAATCAGCCCCAGTGTTGCCAGACGAATAAAGGGGTCGCCCTCACCAAAACAGCGCGACAGCCCGCGAAAAACGATAAAGGCAAATATCAGCACCAGCAGCAGGCTTGCAATTGTACCAAATTCTTCGGCGGCGACCGAAAAGATAAAATCACTGTGAGCATCAGGCAGATTTCGTTTAATCTGACCTTCTCCCGGCCCCAAGCCAAACCATCCGCCACGGATAAATGATTCCAACGCCAGACCGACCTGGTAATTGTCTCCGATTGTGGGGTCAAGAAACTGGTCAATTCTCCGGGTTACATGGGGCAGAAAATAATAAGCTGTAAAAATCCCGGCAACCCCCAGCCCGCCCAGAACCGGTATCCACATCCACGATATGCCGGTCATGAAAAACATCAAAACCCAGACAGTGGTAGCCAGAAGGGTTTGACCGAAATCCGGCTGCATCAACAAAAGGCCGGTAAAAATCACGAAAATCAGTGTTGCCAGCAAACGGCCGGGAACTTCAGGCTGCCG
>CAZJUF010000034.1:0-1598 GCA_964549055.1 uncultured Hyphomicrobiales bacterium
GGGTTATCGGCCTGGAAATGGGTGCCGATGACTACCTGCCAAAACCGTTTGAACCACGCGAACTGCTAGCCCGCTTGAAGACCATTCTGCGGCGCAGGGTCGGCAGTGCCAGCACTGAGGTGCTCCGTTTCGGTCGGCTGGAAATAGATATCAGCGCCCGCAAATTGTGCATTTCCGATGAAGACCGCCCGCTCACCAGCTATCAGTTTTCGCTTCTTGTGGCACTCGCCCAACATGCCGGACGCGTGCTCAGCCGCGAAGCGCTTATGGATCTGGTCAAGGGTGAGACACTTGAAGCCTTTGATCGCTCCATCGATGTTCATATTTCGCGCATCCGTGCCGCGATTGAAGATGACGTCAAAACCCCACGCCGCATTATCACCGTTCGCGGCATTGGTTATGTGTTCGCCAGGGAACAGGAGTGAAGCGTCAATGAAGCGCCTTTACCAGAAAATTTACCTGACCATCATCGCCAGTCTGGTCGTTGTCGTCATTACCGCTGGATTAACGTGGCGTTTTGGCCCCGGTTTCCGTCAGGATAATACGGTTTTTGAAATCACCCGTGAACTGGTCTCCATCGCCCTGCCGCCAGCCACGGCCACGAAAGAACGACAGGCGCAAGCTGCCAAAGCGCTGGCAAAACGTCTTAAAATCGACCTTGCGCTCTATGACGACAACCGCACCCTTATCGTTTCAACAAACCCAACTCTGCCTCAGCCTGAAAAAAAGACCGGCCCGTTGAAACACAAGCGCGGCAATCTGGTCTGGACTTTTCAACTCAGTGACAAGCGCTGGATTGTCGCCAAAGCGCCCCAGTTCCGGGAACATTCAGCCCTTGGCATGATAGGGTTTCTCGGCGCCATTGCATTGATAATCGCACTGTGCGCCTACCCGGTTGTGCGGGGTCTCACCCGCCGGCTTGAGCGCTTGCAGGTTGGGGTCGAAACCTTGGGAACCGGTGATCTTGGCACCAGGGTTGAAGTGCAAGGCAAGGATGAGATTGCCCAACTGGCCACAAGTTTCAATGCAGCAGCCGCCCAAATTGAAGACCTGTTTGAAACCCATCGTCAACTGCTTGCCAATGCAAGCCACGAATTGCGAACACCTCTGGCCCGCATTCGTTTGGGAATTGAGTTGCTAAAGACGGATGCGACACAGGAAAGGCAAAACAATCTTGAACGCGACATCCAGGAACTGGATCAGATGATTGATGAAATTCTTCTGGTCAGCCGCCTGGAAGCCGTTCACAGCCTTGATAGCGAAAATGAAATAGACCTGCTGGCGCTGGTTGCTGAAGAATGCGCCAGATATGATGCCTGCTGGCTGCATGGCGAGCCGTCTTTTGTGCGCGGTGATGCCCGTCTGCTGCGCCGCTTAATCCGCAACCTGCTCGACAATGCCAGCCGCCACGGCAAACCACCGGTAGAAATAGAAGTTGCGCCCGAAGGTGACAAAATAACCTTGAGCATTTCAGATCATGGCGAGGGCATCCCCAGATCCGAATGGCAAAACGTCTTCAAACCTTTCTACCGCCTCAGCAAAAGTCAAAACAAAACCGGCTCGGGCCTCGGCCTCGCCCTCGTCGCCCAGATTGCCAA
>CAZJUF010000034.1:1698-13240 GCA_964549055.1 uncultured Hyphomicrobiales bacterium
TTGTGCAAAAACAAGACCAACAAAGCAGTATCCGCATAATCTTGCCGTCAATTTAGGTATCTGTCACTTTGCCAGAACCATGGTTTTCAGTTGCGCCATTTGCTCTTGAGCATCCCAATCAAATTCCGCGTCAATCCATTCTTGTTCAAGTTGTAAAAGCACCTCCCCCACTTGCGGCCCCGCCTCCAGCCCCAGGTTTAAAACATCTTCACCGCTGGGTGAAAACACCGGCACCCGCCATCGTTGGGGAAGCGTAACCATTTTTTCCCACACAGAAACATCCGTCGACGGGTCCTCCAGACTCCAGGCCACCACAACACATTGCCGGTATAATTTTTCACCCAGTCTATAAAGCAGAACCTTTTGTGCAACTTCTTCCAGCGTTGATGAAAAAGCTTCAACATGGCGTCCCAGACTGGCGAG
Source organism: uncultured Hyphomicrobiales bacterium (assembly GCA_964549055.1). GTDB lineage: Bacteria > Pseudomonadota > Alphaproteobacteria > Rhizobiales > JAJFHR01 > JAJFHR01. Next base: position 2,122 of record CAZJUF010000034.1, read on the forward strand.
ACAGGCGGTTTCCTTTTTTGATAATTTCAGGCGTTTCGCCCACGTCAGCATCAATTCGGCATCCCCGCCCGCTAAAACAGCTAACCGCAACAAGGCATCCGCACCCGGTTCTATTTTTACCAGATTGGCGAAACCCTGGGGTAAAACCCGCCCCGGCAGAATCTCAGCCATCACCTCAACGTCAACCATCCGCTCAATGATCGCAACGGCAAACGGAGCCATGACAAGCTTGAATATCTCTTTTTTTATCCGCTCAGCTGAAAGCTGCGCCAGACCTTGCTTGCCGGCAATGCACGCAGCCAGCCCCTGAGCCTCCAAAGCCCCCTTGCCATAAAGGGCGGAAAACCTGAAAAACCGGAGAATACGTAAATAATCCTCCTCAATTCGTTGCATGGCCGAACCGATAAACCGCACCCGTCTTGCCTGCACATCACGATAGCCATCCACAAGATCATAGACCGTGCCATTCTCATCGCAATAAAGCGCATTTATAGAAAAATCGCGCCGTTGTGCATCCAGCTCCCAGCTTTGCGTCGGTGCAGTGACAGCATGGCGACCATCAGTTTCAACATCAATGCGCAAGGGTGTGACTTCAAACACGTGGGTTTTGCCGCCCTGCCCGACAATCAGGCTCACTGTGCCGTGGTCACCACCCGTGGCCACAGCCTTGATGCCCGCATTTTCAGCCCGACGCATAATCTCCTCAGGCTTGTGAACAGTAGCCAGATCAATATCACCCACGGCCTCAGCCATCAGCGCATCGCGCACAGCACCACCAACCACGCGCACTTCATCAGGACTTCCCAATAGTGAGAAGACGGATTTTAGCGCGGGCGATTTCAACCAGTCCGCACCACCAAGACCCGGAAGCTGTCTGATTGAAGTCAAACTCTAGCTCCAGAATAATCCGTATATGATGATACCGCCGCCGACCAGCAAAAGCCCGGTCATACACAGATTGAACAATGGCACCTGCTGCCAGAAATTTGCCCCGGCCTCTTTCTTGTTGAAAATCATGATATAAAGGCCGTAGGCCAAAAAAGGCGTCGAGAAAGCGAACAACTCAAATAAAACCAGCCGAAGCATAAAGTCACCTAATTCCTGTAGATTCGATCGTAAAAATTTTTCAGCATACCCGCTGTTGCCCCCCAGATGAACCTATCACCATATGGCATGGCATAATACGCCCGATTTTTACCCTGCCAGATTCTGGAGTGTTTTTGATGGTTTTCAGCTGTCATTAAAAACTCCAGCGGCACCTCAAAAGCCTCCTCCACCTCGCGCTTGTCAATTACAAGCTGGTAGCTCGAAGGCACCAGGCCGACGACTGGTGTAATTCTAAAACCACTGCTGGTCTGATAGGTGTCCAGATAACCGATAATGTCAACCAGAGAAGGATCAAGCCCGACTTCTTCGTGCGCTTCTCTCAAGGCGGCGTCCACAATACTGTCGTCGCTTTTTTCAACCTTGCCACCGGGAAAGGCCACCTGGCCTGGATGCGACGCCATATTTTCCGGCCTGCGGGTCAGCAACACCTGAGCACCTTTTTCATGATTTATGATCGCGATCAAAACAGCGGCTGCGCGCGGTGGCACACTCAAATCTTCGTAATAATCCGGGTTTAGATCAAAATCACTGCGCCCGCTGGGCAGTGAAAAATCCAATGCGGAAGCAGGCACCTCCTGCCGCAAGGCGCATTTTGCCAACCCTCGCAACTCATCTGCCGTATATTCGAATTTATGCAACGTCAGGAACCAGCGTCGGGGTTAATATCAGCAGCATTTGCCATTGGATAAAACGCACCACTGCTCCACACCCCGAAACTCAATTCACCATCCACTTTATGTTCACAGCCAAGCGCTACCAGCTCATATAACACCGCCCGGCCAATCAGCGCTTCCAGACGCCCGCGCACCAAAACGTAAGGTTTGAGGCCATGGTTGACCTTTTCGGTTTCAAATCTCAGCGGGTGATCCTGATCGACAATGAACTCATCGCCCACATTGGTGGTAAAAGTGATGACCTGCTGCCGGCCTTGCCCTTCAACATCCATTAAAACGGCCAAAAACGGTGCATCATCCACCGTGATGCCGACCTTTTCTACCGGTGTCACCAGATAGTATTTTCCATCGTCATCATGGCGCAAAACCGTTGAAAACAAACGCACCAGCGGTTTGCGGCCAATGGGGGAACCCATATAATACCAGGTGCCGTCGCTGGCAATTCGCATGTCCAGATCACCGCAAAACGGCGGATTCCACAGGTGCACCGGCGGCAGGCTTTTGGATTTTTTCGCTGCCTGATCCACCTGCGTCAGCCCTTTCAGGCTTAACGGTGTTTGCATGCCGGTTGCGATTTCACTCGCCATAATGATGCCATTTCAATATCTTATACTAAAGGTTCTCATATCAGCAATGACAGTAAAGGATATTTGACAAACATTCGATAGTGAAACGAATAATTTAACTACCCGAACACGTCGCATTCACATATTCTCGACGTTAAAGATCAACGCTTCTTAATTGCAACATTTCAACTATAATGGGTCTTATGCAAACCATCAATGAAGTGGACGCAAACATCGTCCCAAAGTTAGAGAAAACGTCAGAAAAACTCATTTCAGCCCGTGAAGCGGTGGGGGAGGTTATTTTTGGCCAGGACAAGGTCATCGACCAAACCCTCATTGCCATTCTTTCAGGTGGCCATGCACTCATCATCGGCGTCCCGGGTCTGGCCAAGACCAAACTGGTCGAAACCATGGGGACTGTTCTCGGGCTTGATGAAAAACGCATCCAGTTTACCCCCGACCTGATGCCAGCAGACATTGTTGGCTCCGAGGTTCTGGAGGAAACAGCCGACAAAAAACGCGCTTTCCGCTTCATCAAAGGCCCGATTTTCTCGCAACTGCTGATGGCTGACGAAATTAACCGGGCAAGCCCGCGCACCCAGTCTGCGCTGTTGCAGGCAATGCAGGAACATCATGTGACAGTGGCTGGTGAAACCTACCCTCTGCCGCGTCCATTTCATGTTCTGGCCACACAAAACCCACTGGAACAGGAGGGCACATACCCCCTGCCCGAAGCCCAACTGGATAGATTTATTCTTGAAATTGATATCACCTATCCTGACCTTGATGCCGAACGCCGCATGTTGTTTGCCACCACCGGGGCCACTGAAATTCTGGCAAAAAAAGCGCTTTCCACCCAGGATCTTATCAGCGCCCAAAACCTGATCCGGCAAATGCCGGTGGGGGACGCCATTGTTGAAGCCATCCTCAAACTCGTGCGCGGCGCGCGTCCCGATGAACCTAACGCCTCGGCTGAGATCAAAAAACATGTGGCCTGGGGTCCAGGCCCGCGCGCCAGTCAGGCCCTGATGCTGGGCGTGCGGGCAAAATGCCTGCTTGAAGGTCGTTTAAGCCCGTCGATTGACGATGTGCTGGCTCTGGCCCGACCGGTGCTGAAACACCGCATGGCCCTGACATTTGCTGCCCGCGCCGATGGTGTTCGCCTCAGTAATATTGTTGATCATCTGTGTGACGGTATTAGTTAGGTCATTAGAGAAAAATGGCCATTTCCAGCGAGAATACACAGAAAAACCACAGGCAAGCGGGCTATCGCTGGCGCGAAAAAGCTGAACATCTGGCCAGTTCTTTACCGCCTTTGCTGGCCCAGGCAGACCGCGTTGCCCACACTGTCATTCAAGGCATGCATGGTCGCAGGCGCACCGGTGTCGGTGAAGCATTCTGGCAGTTCAGGCACTACCAGCCCGGCGATATGTCCAACCGTATCGACTGGCGCAAATCTGCCCGTAGCGACACTTTATTGATCCGCGAAAACGAATGGGAAGCCGCCAATACTGTGTGGCTGTGGTGTGATCGTTCGGCCTCGATGGGGTTTCAATCCTCGCTTGCCACGTCCACAAAAGCAGATCGCGCCATCCTGCTCACCCTGGCTTTGTCAGTATTGCTGGTGCGCGGAGGTGAAAGAATTGGCGTTCTGGATCAAGACCTGCCGCCCGCTACCGGCCAACGGGCTATTCGCCGTTTGGCCACCTTGTTGCTCAACAATGAGGAGGTTGAAGATCCCTCTTTGCTTTCGCTGCCACCGCGCTCGGAAATGCCGCGGTTTTCTACCGCGGTTTTTTTCTCGGATTTCCTTGAGCCCGTCGAACAGCTGGTCGAACGCCTGTCAATTCTGGCCACACCGGATGTAAGCGGTCACCTGGTTCAGATACTTGATCCGGCAGAAGAAACCCTGCCTTACTTTGGCCGCACCGAATTTTCCGGCATGGAGGATGACACCCGGCTAACGGTTGGCAAAGCCCAGAGTCTGCAGGCGGAATTTGCCGATAGGATGGCCGAACACCGCGCCCGCATCGCTGACATTGCCACCCGCCTGGGCTGGACCTATTCCCTCCACCGCACAGATGAAACGGCACAATCAGCCCTGCTTAAACTCTATGCCCTGTTGGGGGATTATACCGCCCTGCGCAATGTTCTGGGCAGTGGTGCAGCCCACATAAGCTCTACTGCGGATGGGCAATAAAGATGTTGACCATTGGCACCATAGGTTTTCTCTTTCCACTCGCCTTAACGGCACTGTTGTTGTTACCGCTTATCTGGTGGTTGTTGAGAATTACCCCGCCCCGGCCCAAAATTGTCGCCTTTCCAGCGGTTAGATTATTGTTTGGCCTCAGTGACAAGCAGGAAACATCTGACAAAAGTCCGTGGTGGCTGATAATGCTCAGAACCGCCCTTGCCGTATTTATCATTCTCGCCTTTGCCCAACCGGTCCTCAACCCCGCCAAAAAGTTAAGTACAGGTTCAGGCCCCATGGTTATTGTCGTTGATGACACCTGGGCCTCGGCATCCATGTGGAAATTGCGCCAGACCCTTCTGCTTACCCTGATTGAAGAAGCTGCCCGCACCTCAAGGCCGGTAGCGATTGATACCACGGCCTTAAGATTAAACCCACCGGCCCCCACTCTTAGAACCGCGCAAGCCGCCAAGGAAATTGCCCTTGCCTTGAAACCGCAACCATTTCAGGCCGATCGCACAAAGACTGCCTTGCGATTACAAAAAGCACTGGCGCAATCAAAATCCCCTGAAGTTTTCTGGCTGACTGACGGTCTGGACTATGGCCAATCGGAAAGTTTTGGCGAAAGCCTGACCACCCTGGGAGATGGTGCGGGAACCTTAAGCATCGTTGGCCGCAAAAATGGCCCCGATATTATAGCGCTTCTGCCCCCTGCCATTAAGGAAGGTGAATTGATCTTGCGCGCCACATCGACGCGAAAATCAGTTCTGTCATCCGGGCTGCCCGCTGTGCGCGCACTCGCCGCCAACGGGCGCAATCTTGGCCAGGCCACCTTGAAACCCGGCAAAGACGGTATTCTGGAAGCCAGATTATTAATGCCTTCAGAACTCAGAAACAGCATTCGACGGCTGGAGATTGCCGATCAAACATCAGCAGGAGCTGTATTTCTGCTCGATGACAGATGGCGCAGGCGCCCTGTCGGACTTGTTTCGGGAGGCGCTGCAGACCTCGCCCAACCGCTGCTGGGTCCGCTGTATTATGTCCGCCGCGCCCTGTCGCCTTACGCTGAAATCCGCTCGGTTAAAAAGGGTCCCGATACCACCACAATCTCGGCTTTGCTGGGTGAACCCCTGGCGCTTCTGATTTTAGCCGATGTCGGCAAGCTCGTTGGCAGCGATGAAGCTCTGGTCAATAAATGGGTGGAGCGTGGTGGCATACTGGTGCGCTTTGCCGGACCACATCTTGCCAGCCTCAATGATGAGCTCATCCCCGTAGACCTCAGGCGCGGCGGCCGCACTTTGGGCGGTGCTTTAACCTGGAGCAAACCGCAGACACTGGCGCAGTTTCCTGAAAACAGTCCTTTTTTCGGCTTTAAAATCGGCAGTGAAATTTCCGTTTCAAGACAGGTATTAGCCGAACCCACCCCCGATCTGCCGGAAAAAACCTGGGCGCGCCTTGCTGATGGCACCCCTCTTGTCACCGCCAGCCCTAAAGGCGCAGGCCAGATTATACTGTTCCATGTCACCGCCAATTCAGACTGGTCAAACCTGCCTTTGTCCGGCCTGTTCGTAAACATGTTACGGCGTATTCTCGACCAGTCCTCAGTGGTTGATACGGCTGCACAAGGGGCAAAAAAATCACCTGCCATGCAATCACGAACCCTGCCGCCGTTCAAAATCCTCGATGGCTTTGGCAGTCTGCAACAACCACCGGCAACAGTAGAACCTGTTGACACAATCGCGTTTGAAAAAGCCTCACCAACCGCCACAAATCCTCCCGGCCTTTACGGCACTCCCGGTGCCCAGCGCGCCTTGAACGTTACCGATAAAAACACCCGACTGGTAATCCTTGAAAATTTCCCCGACGCAGCCTCCAGAATTGCCTACGTCGCCATTCCTCCGGTGCCGCTAAAACCCTGGGCTTTTGCGTTGGCGCTGCTGTTGTTGCTCGCAGACTGTATTGCGGTTCTGGTTTTATCAGGCCGGCTGGCGCAAGCCTTGCGACGAAATCCTGGTATCGCGCCGTCTGTGTTCATTGCAGCCTTTGCCGCCCTCACCTTCACAGTCCCCACCCATCAGGTTCGCGCCCAATCATCCGTTGAGGAGGTATTTGCACTCAGAGCCTCGCTTGTAACCCGGCTGGCCTATGTCATCACCGGCAAGGAGCAGCTCGACACCACCAGTGCCGCCGGTTTGACCGGGCTAAGTCTCGCCTTGCAGGAACGCACCTCCCTGGAGCCGGGTGTGCCCATGGGCGTTAATATTGAAACCGATGAACTGGCTTTTTTCCCCCTGCTATACTGGCCCATTTCACCAGATGCCGAGCCTTTAAGCGATAAGGCTGCTGCCAGAATAGATGCCTACATGAAAAATGGCGGCACCATTTTTTTCGACACGCGTGACCGCCAGCTTTCCTTGCCGGGTATTGATGGTAACGTTACCGGTCCGAGCTCAAAAGCCTTGCGTCTACTGTTGAGCAAACTGGACATCCCACCGCTGGAAATTGTTCCGGCAACTCACGTGCTCACCAAATCTTTCTATCTGCTGCAAGGGTTTCCCGGACGCTGGACCGGCGGTCCCTTATGGGTCGAAGCCTCAAACGCCGTCGGTGTTACGGGTGAGAAAAATGCAAATGCATCGCTCAACAATGATGGTGTCTCCACCATTATTATCGGCTCCAACGATTATGCCGCCGCCTGGGCCAGAGACCGCTACAACAAATACCTTTTCCCCGTCGTTCCCGGCGGCCCGCGCCAGCGTGAACTGGCTTACCGCACCGGTATTAATATCGTCATGTATGCGCTCACCGGAAATTATAAAGCTGATCAGGTTCATTTACCTGCCCTGCTTGAACGGCTGGGGCAATAATCGTGGGCTGGTCCATCTCCATAGATCCATTGTTTCCACTGTGGTCGATTGCCATAGCCGTGGGCGTCTGCCTCGCCTTGCTGGCCATTATGTTTGTTTTAGGCTTGCGTGGCTCCACCTTGCGTGCGCTCACCATGGCAACCTTGTTGCTGGCATTGCTCAACCCGATTATTCGCGGTGAAACCCGCAACCAGTTCGACGATATCCTTCTGGTTGTATCTGACAATTCCGCCAGCCAGAAAATCGGCACCCGCAGCGATCAGACCGCCAAAGCATTAAAAACACTGAGAAACAAACTCGCACCCTTCAAAAACACCATCGTCAGGTGGGTAAAAGCTGACACAGCCCCCTCAACCGCCAATCAGGGAACACGATTGTTTGCAACCATCAATGATGCCCTTGGTGACATTCCGCCAGAACGGCTGGCCGGTGTCATCCTGATCACCGATGGCCAGGTGCATGATGTGCCAAAAAATCTCGGCAATCTGGCGCTGAATGCGCCCATACACACGCTTTTAACCGGCGACAGAAATAAGGGAGATCGTCGAATTATCGTCGAACGCGCACCAAAATTCGGCATTGTTGGCGAGGAACAATCGATCGTTTTCAAAATTGAAGACCTGCCTTCGGCAGCCCAGTCTGCCGCGGACAAATCCAGCACACCAACGCTGGTATCTGTTACCACCAGACGCGATGGCAAGATTATCGACACGCAACAGGTTTTAACCGGTGAAAGTGTGGAAATAGCTCTGCCAATTGAACACACCGGCCAGATTATCTCTGAAATAACAGTTGCTGCCAGCCGCAATGAAATCAGCCTGCGCAACAACCGCGCCATCATCACCACGCAAGGGGTGAGAGATCGGTTACGGGTGCTGCTGGTGTCGGGCGAGCCGCACTCAGGCCAGAGAACCTGGCGCAATTTGCTCAAAGCCGATCCCGCAGTCGACCTGGTTCATTTCACCATTTTGCGACCGCCGGAAAAACAGGATGGTACACCCATCAAAGAACTTTCACTGATAGCCTTTCCCACCCGCGAGTTGTTTTCCCTCAAGCTGAACGAGTTTGACCTGATCATTTTCGACCGCTATCGCAGGCGCGGCGTCCTGCCCCTGATATATCTCGCCAATGTGGCTGATTACGTCGAAAACGGCGGAGCTGTTCTAAGTGCCGCCGGTCCCAGCTTTGCCTCGCCTTTATCCTTGTTCAGAACGCCTCTGTCGGCGATTTTACCAGCCGCCCCCACCGGTGAAGTCACCGAGCAGCCGTTTCGCCCGCAAGTTACCGACGTTGGCCGCCGCCACCCCGTTACCCGCTCCTTGCCCGGCGCTCAGGATAAAGAGCAAACCTGGGGCCGCTGGTTCCGGCTGATTGATGTGGAACCAACTGCCGGTGACGTGATTATGTCGGGAGCAGACGATAAACCGTTGATGGTTCTAAAGCGCCAGGGCAAGGGCCGGGTGGCACAATTGCTCTCTGATCAGGCATGGTTATGGTCGCGTGGCTATGATGGCGGTGGACCCCAGGTTGAACTGTTGCGCCGCATGGCCCACTGGTTGATGAAAGAACCTGATCTGGAAGAAGAAGCGCTGGTGGCCACTCAAGTGGGCAGCGATTTAAAAATCGAACGCCTCACCATGAAGGATACCACAGCTGCCATCAGCGTAAATGATCCCGAAGGCAAAATTTCCTCCCTTGAATTGACACAAGTTAAACCGGGACAGTGGAGCGGTATCATCAAGGATGCAACACCGGGGATATATCAATTGTCCGATGGTGAGCTGTCCAAAGCGGCAGTCTTTGGCATCCTTGACCAAAAAGAATTCTCCGACATCCGGCCCTCGGCGGAAATCCTCAAACCGGTCAATGAAGCCACCGGCGGCAAAGCCTTCTGGTTGGGAAAAAACCTCACCCTGCCGGCCATCCGCAACATCGATGCGGGCCGGCGCATGAGCGGCTCAGGCTGGCTCGGCATCCAGAAAAACAACGCCTACACAATAACCGCCCTCAAAGACATCCCGCTCCTCAGTGGCCTGCTCGCACTTGCCGCCGTATTGGGGTTGGTATCGCTAATGTGGTACCGTGAGGGGCATTAGAAGAATTCAAAAAACCGTTTGATTTATTAGTAACATATATGTTACTAATAAGGTGATGATAGTAGTTGAATTTCTTGACCGCAATGGCACCAGTATATTCGCAGACTGGTATGACGATCTGGATTCCCAAGCTGCCGCAAAAATAACCACAGCCATAACCCGCATGGAATTGGGCAATCTGTCTAATGTAAAAAGCATAAGAGGTGGCGTTTTCGAATACCGCCTGAATTTTGGCCCCGGATACCGCATATATCTTGGCAAAGACGGCAACACCATAATCATTCTGCTGGGTGGCGGAACCAAACGCCGCCAGCACAAGGACATTGAGGCCGCAAAAGACAGGTGGCAGGAATATAAACAACGCAAAAAGGAGAGCTAAAGATGGCACTCACCCGAAAATTCAAAGAAACAATCAAAGCCCGCGCCCAGCGCGATCCGGAATTCCGCAAAGCCATGCTTGTTGAAGCCGTCGATCTTCTGCTTGAAGGCGATGTTGAGACCGGCAAAGCCTTGTTGCGCAACTACGTCAACGCCACCATTGGTTTTGAAGAACTGGCAAAGGAAGTCAACTTCCCGTCAAAGAGCCTCATGCGTATGCTCAGTGCAAAAGGCAACCCAAGAGCAGACAACCTGTTCTCGGTGATCAGCCATCTGCAAAAAGCAACAGGTGTACATCTGGCCGTTGGGGCTTGATAGCCTTATTGTTGGGGTTGGTATCGCTAATGTGGTTCCGCGAGGGGCATTAGGGTGATTCTCCATCGTATAAAAATTATCTGATAAAAGCGTCAGTTTTGCCGGTTGCCAACAGCTTGATACTTCGGGGCTTGACTCAAAAATGTCTTGAACTAAGGTTCAATACTTAAGTACCGGGAAAGAGCAGTCACGATTGATCGTGAAATATATCGTGGCCCTCTTATTTTGATCATAGAAATCTGGGGAGGAAACCATGGAACAAATTACAGGTATAGTTAGTTGGATTAACGGCATTGTATGGGGTGTACCCATGCTTGTTTTAATTCTGGGCGTTGGGATTTTTCTTACCTTCGGCCTCAAATTACTGACCATCATCAAAATACCTTTTGGCTTTAAACTGTTGTGGGCAGGGCGTATTCCCGGAGATGCAGCTGGCGAAATGAGCCCGTTTAATGCCCTCATGACCTCCCTTGCCGCAACCATTGGTACGGGTAATATTGCCGGTGTTGCCACAGCGATTTTTCTGGGCGGACCCGGTGCCGTATTCTGGATGTGGATGACCGCTCTTGTCGGCATGGCAACAAAATATGCCGAAGCGGTATTAGCGGTGCGTTTTCGTGAAAAAGACGAACGTGGGAAATTCGTTGGCGGGCCGATGTATTATATTCAAAACGGCCTTGGGCCCAAGTGGAAATGGCTGGCCATCTGTTTTGCGGCATTTGCCGGGATCGCCGGTTTTGGCATTGGCAATATGGTTCAGGCCAATTCGATTGCAAATGCGCTCAACGCTAATTTTGCTATTCCCGAATGGATGACCGGTGTCGTTCTTGTGGTCCTTGTTGGTGCCGTGTTACTTGGCGGCATTGAACGAATTTCACATGTCGCAGGTGCACTGGTGCCCTTCATGGCTGTTGCCTATATCGGT
>CAZJUF010000035.1:0-10185 GCA_964549055.1 uncultured Hyphomicrobiales bacterium
CATGATAGCGAATTGGTCTATGAAGAAACCTTCGGACCGATTATACCTGTGGTTCGTGTTCCCGATGATGATGTCGAGGTGATGGAGATATCCAATTCCACGCCCTTTGGGCTGTCGGCAGGTGTTTGCACCAATCATCTTGAACGCATCACCGCCTATATTAACGGCCTTAATGTGGGTACGGTGAACATCTGGGAACAACCGGGTTATCGTATTGAAATGTCACCATTCGGCGGCATCAAGGATTCAGGTAATGGCGTCAAGGAAGGCGTCCTCGAAGCAATGAAATTTTACACCAACGTCAAGACCTATTCATTACCCTGGCCACGTTGAGTAAAGTGCTCTAATACGGGGTCAAATGGAAACATCGGGAACTGAGTTATTAATTAAGATAGCGGGCAGTGCGACACTTCTTCTATGGGGTGCACGCATGGCGCGCACGGGTATGGTGCGCTCATTTGGCGCTGATATTCGCAATTTTCTGGTTAAAAGCACCGCCAACAGATTTATTGCAGCCCTGATGGGGCTGGGCGCTGCAACCATGTTGCAGAGCTCTACCGCCGTTGCCCTTCTCACCACATCGTTTGCCAGCGCCGGATTGCTGACGGCATCCGCCGGTCTTGCCATTATGCTTGGCGCTGATCTGGGCAGTGCCTTAATCGCACAATTTTTTTCGCTTAACATAAAAGGCCTGTGGCCGCTGTTCATGTTTGCCGGTTATATGCTGCATTCGATTTTTGAGCATCGTTCCCTCAAGGGCAAACAATCCGGCCGTATCCTCATGGGGCTTGGCCTGATCTTCCTGTCTTTGAGTGTGTTGTCATCGGCAGGCGAAGTGTTGCGCCAGAGCACAATAATCGCCGAAATTTTCGCAGCCATGGGCAATGAGCCCCTGATAGCCATACTGGTGGCAGCGGTTTTAACCTGGGTGGCGCACTCTTCGTTAGCCGTGCTTCTGCTGATATCGGTTCTGGCCACCGGTGGCGTGCTTGATCATGGCTTTTTATCATTTTATCTGGTGCTTGGCATTAACGCGGGTGCAGCTTTACCCGCCTTCACCCTGACACTGTCAGAGCCACCGGCAGCGCGCCAGATTGCCCTGGGCAATCTTTTCTTTCGCATCGTCGGTGTCATACTCGCAGCCATCCTAAGCTCACGCTGGATGCCTTATCTGGCACAATGGGATATGGAGGCCGGGCAAAAGCTGATTTTTCTCCACATCGGATTTAACGCTCTTTTATTGGTAATTTTCATAACCAGCATTGAAGGCATGGCGCGACTAACCGCCAATCTGGTTCCCACCGACACCAGGGTTGAAGACGAATGGACACCGCGTTATCTCGATCCCTCAGCCCAGGAAGTGCCGACCATAGCACTTTCCATGGTGGCGCGCGAAACCCTGCGCATGGTCGATGTGGTGGAGATGATGTTGCAGCGATCCATGGATGCTTTGAAAAACAATGACGCCACGTTGTGCGAAGAAACCCACGCTTTGGATGACCGGGTTGATGATCTTTATGAGGCCATCAAGTTTTATGTAACCGACTTAACACGCGCCGAGTTGGAAAAAGAAGAGGGCAGGCGGGCGTTCGAGGTGATTTCGTTTACAACAAATCTGGAAAACGCCGGTGATGTGATTGACCGGAGTCTGCTGGGAACAATCAGCAAAAAGATCAAAACCCGCCGCGATTTTTCTGAAGAAGGTTTTGCCGAACTCGAAGAAATGTACGATTACCTGCGCGAGACTGTGCAGCTTGCTTCAAACGTTTTCATGGAACGCACCGTCGAAAACGCCCGGGCCTTGTTGGAGCGCAAGAAACAGTTCCGCGAAATTGAAAAGAAAAGCACCGATCGCCATCATGCCAGACTGCGTTCAGGTGAAACAAAAACCATCGAGACCAGTGCCTACCATCTCGATATCCTGCGCGATTTTAAACGCATCAATTCTCACTTTGCCTCGGTTGCCTACCCAATACTGGAAGCCGCCGGTGAGTTACGCGACAGCCGCTTGAAGTAGGCTTGCCCGCATCTTTTCCGGTATCTGATTGCGGCTTCACTCTCTATGAGTATTTTCATCCCCCGGATAGTTTTCCCGCCGGTACCCGAAAGAAAATGCTGTATAAAACCGGCACCACGCCAAGTGTTAAGATGGTACCAACCAGCAAGCCGCCTGACAGTACCACCGCGAGATCGTAAAACAGCACATCGCGCGACAGGATGATGGGAGCCAGGCCAAAAATTGTGGTAATCGTTGTCATCAAAATCGGTCGCAGCCTTTTTGCCGAGGCCACCAGGATAGCATCATAGGTATCAAGTCCGAGTTCAATTTCAGTATCAATACGGTCAATCAGCACAATCGCATTATTGATGATAATACCGGCCAGCGCCAACAGGCCCAAAATTGCAAAAAAGCCGAAGGCTGCACCGGGCATGATCAGCAGACCTAACGAGACGCCAATCAGGGTGAGTGGAATAACGGCCAGAATTATCAGCGGTTTGCGATAGCTGTTAAACTGCCCCACCAACACCAGAACAATCAGGGCAAAGGCCAGAGGCATATTGGCAAACAGCGAACCTTGAGCATCGGATGATCCTTCAATCTCACCGCCTTTTTCAATGCTGTATCCATCAGGCAGGTCAAGACTACTCAGGCTGGGAGTTATCAGGGCATCAAGTTCTGCCGCTGATTTAATTGAGTGTTTGGCAGATATCGTCACCACGCGTTCAAGGTTGCGGCGCTGGATCATGGAAAACTCCGCCACCCCGTCAAAATCGGCAACCTGCAACAGCGGCACCGGCGTTCCGGCAACAGTGGCAATATTGAGGGTTCGCAGCCTGTCGATATTGGTGCGCACGTCCCCTTCTGCACGCAGGTAAATCGGGATAATGGTTTCGCCTTCACGGAAATCTGTGACCATCGACCCGGACAGAATTGAATCAAGTGCGTTTGCGATCGATTGTGATGTAACACCAGCACGCCGTGCGCGGGCCTGATCAACCTTCACAATCAGTTTGATCAGGCGGTTTTCCCAATCATCCTTAATATTGATGGTGCCGGGAATTTGCCGTATTCGGGCTTCAAGTTTGCGCGCTGCGCCAACCAGAATATCGGCATTATCACCGATGATACGATACTCCACCTTGCCCGCCTCACTGCCACCTTGCGACATCGGTTTCACCTGCACCCGGGCTTGCGCAATATTGCCATTGGCAAAGGCCTGTATCCTTTGCATCACTGGCGCCATGTTTGCAAACTCCGTGACATTGACAATCATAAATGCTCGATTGGGATCAGGATCAATGGGCTCCAGACCAAGGTAAAACCGTGGCCCGCCATTGGCCACATAGGAAACATACGAAGTGATTTCCGGGTTTAGCTTTTTATCGCCCAGCCACGTGGTCAGAATTTTGACAGCAGCAATGGTTCCATAGGTGTTGGATCCTACCGGCAAATCAAGATAGACCTGTATCTGGGTTCTGTCGGACGCCGGGAAGAAAATTTTTGGCACAAACTTTAACGCCCAGCCCGAGATTAGCAGCGCGCCAACAACAATCACTAAAAATCCATAGCGAAACCGCAGAACACCAGAGAGTATAGTCCGGTACGTGCGGTAAAATCTGGTATCATAAGCAACGGCCTCATCAACCGGTTTTTTCTTCTTGATGAACCACACACAAAACAGCGGTGTCGCCGTCATCGCCAACAGCCAAGATCCCAGCAGTGATATCGCAATCACCAGAGAAATAGACCGCGTATATTCTCCCGCAACACTGTCAGCCAGCATCAAAGGCATAAAGGCGAAAATGGTCGTAAGACTTGAAACCAGCAGGGGCAGGGCCATGGACTTGCCGGTTTCGATTGCCGCCGTAATACGTTCTTCACCAATCGACAACCGGCGTTCAATTTCTTCGGCAATAACGATGCCATTATCAACCAGCAGCCCCAGTGAAATAATCAGGGTGGCCAGTGACATTTTTTCAAGCTCAATACCCACATAGCGCATCACCAGCAGGGACAGCAACATCGTCAGCGGCACCATAACACCGACAATCAACCCGGTGCGCCAGCCCAGAAACAACATGACGATGACCAGCACAATGGCGATAGTCTGATACAGATTATTCATGACCCCGTTCACAGCCGCAGCAATCTCATTTGGCTGGAAGGTAACGAGACGCAGTTGGTAGCCAATCGGCAGGGCGTTTTCCAGTGTTGTAATTTTAGCTGTCAGATCATCCGCGAATTTAAATGAATCATAGGCATCGACCATCTGTACGCTGACAATGATGGCGGGATCACCATTAAAATACGCCGGGCTTTTGGGCGGGTCCACATAGGCGCGGCTGATTTTTGCAATGTCTCTAATATAGACCACTTGCCCTGGTTTTTCGGGCAACTGAACAGTGACCTGACCAATATCTTCCAGACTGTCAAAATTGCCGGTGATTTCCAGCATCAGGCTGGTTGCCCCCGCTTCGATACGTCCGCCCGGCGAGATGATGTTGGTTTGCCCGATTGAATTAATAAGATCGCCCGGAGACATGCCGAGTTGCGCCAGGCGAATATTATTGACCTCTATATAAATTCGTTCGGGCTCCACACCAAACAACGCAATTTTTGAAACACCGGCAACCGTGTAAAGACTGTCTCGGATGTTCCTTGCCTTCTCGCGCATTTCCGCCAGCGTGAACCCTTCCGCCGTCACTGCAATAGTGGCCATTGCCACGTCGCCATAAGTGTCGTTGACGAAAGGCCCCCGGGTGCCATCGGGCAATTGCGATTTTACATCAGACATTTTGTTGCGTAGCGATTGCCAGATCGGCTCAAGCTGGTAATAGCGATCATAAAGCGCTACCCGCAAAGTTGACTGACCTGACCGGGTGGTGGAGATGATGTCCTTGACTTCGGGCATCTCACGAATTTTTTCTTCCAGTTTGCGGGTAACAAGATCCTCCATCCGTTGCGGCGACATGCCTTGAAAGGATGCCGTGACCAGGGCGGTTCGGATGGTAATCTCAGGGTCTTCACGCGAAGGGTGCGACAGAAAACTGAGGGGTCCAGCCAGCACGATGATAATGACAATCATCAATACCAGCATGGAATTATTCAAGGCCCAGCGGGTTAGCGAAATCATTATCAGTTACCGTGCCTGTTTGGTGTCGAGGAGGGATACTTTCATGTTGTCGATCAAAAACGACACACCGGCAATGGCGACAATGTCACCCGCCGCAATATCCCCGACAACCTCAACCTCGTTATCGCGTATATTGATGACTTTGATATTGCGTCTGCGTACAATATTTTTCTGTTTGTCGAATACGAAAATTGCCCCGTTGTTTTTTCCTGCTGTCGGCAAAACCGCCGATATCGGCAGCAAAAAAGCTGTGCCGGTAGCCGTTGTGGTAAATTTGAAACTGACTTCCACCGTCATGCCCGGTTTGGCTTCGCGGTGTTCACTGGTCAGTCTTACGGTGACCGGATAGGAATTGGCAGTCCCGGCACTGCCGGCAATTTCGATGATGCGTCCGGTGCCATTTTGCGGCACCCTGGTGCCATTGCGTTGTTCCATAATGGTGGGGAAAGTGACGTCAACACCGTCTCCGATTTTGAGACGCTGGACCATGCCTTCGGGAACCGTCGCCCTGATTTTCAACTGACCATCAGAGCTGATCTGGACTATTTTTTGCCCGGCGGTAATTTCCGCAAATTTTTCGGTGTATTTTTCGCTGATCTGTCCGGCCACGGGCACAATCAGATCGGTTTTCTTGAAATCGCGTTTAGCCAGTTCCAAAGAAGATTTTGTCAGATTTACTGAACTTGTCGCACTATCAAGATTGGCCCGTGCGGTATCAAACGCGGTCTGGGTGGCGAAACCTTTTTTGAACAAGGTGGATTGTTGGGCAAATTTGGCGGTTGCATCCTTGAGCCTGGCTTCAGCCTCATTGAGCTGGGCCTGGATAGACTGGATTTTCAACAGGTAAGGTTCAGGGTCAAGCCGGGCAATTAAAGTACCGACATCAACCCGGTCACCAACCTTTGCCTTCAAACCCAATATTCTGCCCGATACCTCAAAAGCTATATCCGTGACCAGGTTAGCTTCAATAATCCCGGCAATCCGCCTGACTTGTTCACCGGCACGTTGTGTCACCACAAGACTTTTGATAGCCCGGACAGGAGCTTCAACAATAACTTGCTCTTCTTCACATCCGCTAAGCATAGGAAGAAGAGCTAATACGAGAAATTTGTGCCACATAATGCCATCCGCTATTGTTGCCCGGTGCAATGGTGCACACTTTCACACAATTAGTTTCTAGGCAACGGGCAGGATATCGAAGGCAATTGATATACGTTTTTCCTGTGACACAAAGGGCTCTGTCCGGTGGTAAAAATAAGATGGAAACAACACCACCATACCTTCGTGGGGCTGGTAGGAGCGCACAACGGGTGGAGCTTTCGACAGGGGATGATCCTGGGGGCGGCCAAACTCAATCCAGCCTGCCTGATCATCGCCATCAGCGTTGATTGCGTCAGGTATCTTGGCGTAATAACAGCCACTGAGCCAGCCCGAGCGGTGAATGTGCGGAGCCTGATGGCCTTGTGCGCCCAGCACCGTGCCCCAGATGTCATAATTCCAGCGCGTTGGCTGTTGGGCGAGGAAAGGGTGGGAGCCATCAATCGGATGAGAGGATTGATAATCCCTGACCGCTGCATCAATCAACTCAAGTAACGGGCCGATCGGTCCCATGTCTTTGTCATGGCTTAGAATGCCGGTCTGGTGTCCCTGCATTGTAGTGTTATCGCTTGGTTCAAACACCAGGCTGGGATGGTTCAGGCAATGATTGCACAAGGCATCATTAAAACCAGCGAGATCCGCAAAACCCTCAGGGGCGTCAAATTCTCTTTTTTCGATCAGGCGATCGAAATCAACCAGAGCTGCCACTTCGGCACTTCGGCCAAGCTCGGCCAGAGCCACCGATTTAATCGCCATCGCCCCGGTATGGCCGGGATTGAGTGTCAGGGTCTGATCAGCAGCATTCAAAGACTTTTCCCAATTGCCCGTATGAAGACTTGCGCGCGACAGGTTACTCCACACGCCCACATTGTCTGGCACAATGGTCAGTGCACGATCATAAGCTCTGACAGCTTCATCAAATCGTTTGAGCAACTGGCAGACATTGGCAAAGTTCATGTAACCAATGGCGGAGCCGGGATTGAGCTTGCAAAACCGGTCATAGGAGTGGGCCGCGGCTTCAAAATCTCCGGTTTTTTGCTGCACCACACCAAGATTGATCCAGCTATCGAGAAAACCCGGACTGCTTTTTATAGCCTTGTGGAGCATGTCCATTGCCGCTTTGAACTCACCAAGCTCGGCCAGGGAATGCGCGCACATGTTCAACACCTGAGGTTGATCGGGGATCTGTTTGAGAATTTTTTTGAGCCGCGTTACCACGCCCTCGTGGTTGCCTTGGGCTTGCGCTGTAACCGCCTTGTTAAACAATGCCTGAATAGCGGCCGGTTGAGCATTTGCACCTGAATTTACCACTGTTCCTCCAGCATTGGGTTTAGCGCCTGCGACGGCACAATATGAAACTCGACATTGCCATATTCACACCTTCCCGGCAATGGGTTCAGTTGCCCGGATCACCTCTTAAAACCTCTCCAAGTGATTGATGCAGAGTTTCGGTTTCCGGCCGGTTGCGCGTAATCAAGGCAATTTCGCGATAGGTTCCAGGCTGGGTACACGGTGCCACCGTATAGGCGTTAGCGCTGTTGTCCGGCAGGCTGCGCTGGGGAAGAATGGCAACTCCAAAGCCTTCGTCAACCATGGTCATAATGCCGCGCAGCGTATCAAGTTCCATAACATCGTTGGGAATAATTCCAGCGGTAATCAGCAGGTTCTCGATCAAGGCGCCAACACCTGTGCGGCGTTCAAAACGGATGAATGGTATTTGCTCCAGTTGTTTCAGTTTTAACTGTGGTCCAAATTTCTTTTTGCCGATCATGAAAAATTCTTCGCGATAAATAACACTGGCCCGCACATCCACAGGTATCGGCGGTGTCAGGGTTATCAGGGCGGCATCAAGCACACCTGATTGCACGTTTTTAATCAGGGTGGCACTGAGGTTGCTTTTAATTTTAATCTGGGCATCGGGGTGCAGTCGGTAAATTTCCTTGAGCGCACGCGGCATCAATTGCACAATCGCTGTGGGAATGACCCCGAGAACCAGCGGGCCTTTTAGCGGTGCCTGGGAGCGTACCAGCCGTTTTAGGGCTTCGTAGCGTGAGACAATTTCTTCAGCCGGACCCAGTAGCCGCAGACCCGCAGAGGTGAGAGCCGGGGGCCGGCGGCTGCGATCAAACAATTTAACCCCGAGTTCAGCTTCCAGCGCCTTCAGTTGCATACTCACTGCCGACTGGGTGATATGCAAACGTTCAGCCGCCTCCTGGAAGGAACTGGCCTGATGGACGCTGAGTAAAGTATGGAGGTGGCGGATGGACATATAAAACCAAAATAATTGAAGATAAAAACGAATATAATTCGTTTGCGTTTATTTGTGAAGTGCGCTTTTGTTGTATCGATCAAAAATTTTGAAATAATGAGTCTTCAGGAATATTTTCGATGACATCAGGAACAAACGAATTAGCTTCTCAGGCCCGCGAGTTGGCCGATGAAAAAATCGCCGCACGCGCTGCCGACATCGACCGCAGTGAGCAATATCCGTGGCAAAACGTCGAGGACTTGTGCGAAGCCGGGTTCATGGGCCTGACCATACCGCAAGAATATGGTGGCCGGGGACTGAGTTTTCTGGATGCAACACTTGTCATTGAAGAAATGTCCCGTGTCTGTGGTGTCACCGGACGCATTGTTGTCGAAGCCAATATGGGCGCGATTTCGGCCATCATGCGCTATGGCAATGAGGCGCAGAAAAAACTGGCCGCTGATCTGGTTCTCAAAGGCGACAAACCGGCGATCTGCATAACTGAGCCTGATGCCGGAAGTGCGGCTACACAAATGACCACCCGTGCTGATCGCATTGACGGTGGTTATTGCCTCAACGGTAAAAAACACTGGATCACCGGCGGCGGCGTATCAAAACTTCATCTCATCTTTGCCCGCGTCTTTGATGAAAATGGTGTCGAGCAGGGCATCGGCGGCTTCATCACCGTGCAAGGCACAAAAGGTCTAACAGTTGGCACCCGCGAGCCGTCTATGGGTTTGCGCGGCATTCCTGAAACCGAAATTATTATTGAAGATCTGGAAGTTGCCGACGACATGATATTGTCCCCGCCTTCGGGCTTCAAACGCGGCTTTGGTGACTTAATGACGGCGTATAATTCACAGCGTGTTGGCGCTGCAACCGTTGCTCTGGGAATTGCTCAAGGGGCCTATGAACGGACCATCTCGTTTGTAAAAACCCGCGAACAGTTTGGCCGCCCGATCGGGGAGTTTCAGGGGTTGCAATGGATGCTGGCCGATATGTCGACGCAATTGTCTGCAGCGCGCGCACTGGTGCACGGTGCCGCACAATCGGCACTGACCAGCGGCACCGGTTTTCCTGATGCGCTTATAGCTGCCCAGGCAAAACTGTTTACCTCCGAAATGGCGGTATCAGTCACTAACGATGCCTTGCAAATTCATGGTGCTGCGGGGTATTCACGCAACAACCCGCTGGAGCGCATGGTGCGCGACGCCCGCATGTTTACCATTGGCGGTGGCACCGCTCAGGTGCTACGGACAATGGTGGCCAGCCGGGTTCTTGGCTGGAAGTTGCCTCAGACCCGTGACGGCTATACAAAAGTGGCTGAGTTAAATAAAAATTCTGCAAAGGAATAAGTATGCGCTCAGCTGACGTATTGGCCACAAGATTATTTGCGGCTGGCTGCCGCTATGCCTTTGGCATGCCCGGTGGCGAAGTGTTGACGATTGTTGATGCTCTTGAAACTGCCGGTATCAGGTTCATTTTGATCAAACACGAAAATGCCGCCGGTTTCATGGCCGAAGGTGTCTATCACCGCACCGGTGCACCGGGCATTTTAGTCGCCACTTTAGGCCCCGGTGTTGCCAATGCCGTTAATGTCATTGCCAATGCCGATCAGGATCGCGTGCCGCTGATTTTCCTCACGGGCTGCGTCGATGATGATGAAGCCCACACCTATACCCATCAGGTCTTTGATCACCGCGC
>CAZJUF010000035.1:10285-13206 GCA_964549055.1 uncultured Hyphomicrobiales bacterium
TATGACCCGATAGAAATGCGCACCGGATGGCGAAATGCCTGGGATGCCAAAAAGCAGAATGTTATTGACATCACAACCGCACCGAACACGCATTATATGCATCAGGCGAGTTTAAGTTTTGTCTGCAATATTGCCGCCGGTCTCAATGCTATCTCTGAAGGTGTTGCACCCTCATCCACCTGGGATACGGGCAGGTTTGATGATGTTAGAAGCCGGTTAAATCAGGCCTACCGTGTGGACGAAGACTGGGGTCCGGCGGCTATCGTTAAAACCGTGCGCGCCGCCATGCCCAAAGACGCCGTCGCCACAGTTGATTCCGGTGCCCACAGAATTTTGTTGAGCCAGGTCTGGCAGTGTTATGAGCCCCATGGATTGTTGCAATCAACCGGCCTGTGCACCATGGGTTGCGCTTTGCCTCTGGCCATGGGTGCCAAAATAGCTTCGCCCGACACAAGCGTTGTCGCCTTTAGCGGGGATGCCGGATTGCTGATGTGTCTGGGTGAACTGGCGACAGTAGCCGAACTCAAATTGCCCATCACCATTATCGTCTTTGTCGATGCATCGCTTTCCCTCATAGAAGTCAAACAACGCGGACGCCAACTCAAAAACGCCGGTGTGGATTTTGGTGAGGTTGATTTTGCCGCCACCGGCAATGCGCTTGGTGGCAACGGCATCACCGTTACGTCGCGCCAGGAACTGATGTCAGCACTGGATCACGCCGCTTCGGCTGATAATTTTACTCTTATCGGCTGCATCATCGACCGTCAGGCCTATGACGGCAGGCTGTAATTTTCGCTAAAGCGCAAGCTTTATCATCATCCCCGAGACAAGCCCGGGGATGATGGTTTTGGTGAGTTCAGGTGGCGATCACCCGGCCAGCGCAACCTTGGGTTCAACAAACTCCAGCCCCTGCGCTTCGGCAACAGCGGGGTGGGTTACTTTACCTTTATGAACATTGAGCCCATCAGCAAAATGCGGATCATCCAACAGCGCCTGAATGCCATGGTCAGCCAGTTTGAGACCAAACGGCAAAGTGGCATTGTTCAAGGCGTGTGTTGAAGTCAGCGGTACTGCTCCGGGCATGTTGGCGACGCAATAATGCACGATGTCATCAACCACAAATGTCGGGTCGACGTGGGTGGTGGCGTGCGATGTTTCAAAACACCCGCCCTGATCAATGGAAACGTCAACCAGCACGGAACCAGCCTCCATATTTTTCAACATGGCGCGCGTCACCAGCTTGGGCGCATTGGCACCAGGTATGAGGGCTGCGCCAATAACCGCATCGGCCAGGGTGATTTCTTCTTCCAGCGTATCGACGGAAGAATAACGTGTGCGCACACGAGCTTCGAACAATTCATCCAACTCGCGCAGGCGCAACAGCGAATTATCCAGAATGGTAACTTCGGCACCAAGGCCGACGGCCATGCGGGCTGCGTGCGTTCCGACAACACCGCCGCCGACAACAACAATGCGCGCCGGTTTAACCCCGGGAACGCCGCCAATCAACAGGCCCTTGCCGCCTTCATGTTTGGTCAGTGTGCTTGCTGCGGATTGAATGGACAGGCGTCCGGCAACTTCACTCATCGGAGCCAGCAACGGCAGGCCGCCGCGCGGGCTTGTTACGGTTTCATAGGCCACTCCGGTGCAACCCGAAGCCAGCAGGCCTTTGGTTTGTGCCGCGTCAGGTGCCAGATGAAGATAGGTATAAAGCAGCTGGCCTTCTCTCAGTTGCGCATATTCCTGCGCCTGAGGTTCTTTCACCTTCACGATCATATCGGCTTTGGCAAAAATGCTGGCGGCGTCAGGAGCAATGGTTGCACCCACTGCCTCATAGGCTGCATCATTAGCGCCTATGCCCATGCCCGCTGAGGTTTCGACAACCACCTCATGGCCATGCGCTACATATTCACGTACCGCACTCGGGGTCAGACCAACCCGGAATTCTTCGACTTTAATCTCTTTTGGAACACCAACTAGCATAATACCCTCCTGCAAAGTTTTGCCATCAATACTCCTATTGGCACCGAATGAGCTTGCAAAGATGAAAGAAGAAATACATAATTTTGCAAGAATATTTCTAAATCACATGGTTTTTTCGCAGAAAGTTTTAAAAATGAAATTGGATAAGATTGATCTTGCGATTGTACGCCATTTGCTCAGCGATGCCAGGATCACCAATGCGCAACTGGCAGACAGGATTTCCCTGTCGCAATCGGCATGTTTGCGCCGGGTGCAAAATCTTGAAAAATCCGGTGTTATAGTCGGCTATCGCGCCCTGATAAACGAAACAGCGCTTGGTTTCAGAGCCAACGCCACCACCCGCATTACGCTCAACTCCCAAAGCGAGGAAGTACTGGGTGCCTTCGAGCGCCAGGTGGCCAAATGTCCAAATGTGGTGGTGTGCGACCTGATGTCGGGAACGTCTGATTATCTTCTGCGCATCATGACCAACGATCTGCATGACTATGAGCGTATTCACAAGGAATACCTGTCAAAGCTGCCCGGCGTTGCCCGCATCGAAACCAGTTTCACCCTGCGCCGCGTTGTCGACCGGCCAGTCGGTCTCGACCGGTTGGTAAAGCAATACAGTCAGGATCATACATGATTTAGGAGAATTTTTTTTCCATTTCGCGCCTGAACATTACGGCTTGCGCGCCATCATCCACTTCCACATCATCCCATGTTAACGCTGCCCCCTGCTTGACCGGTCGCGTTACCTTCACATGATGGGCGAGGCCTATAGGCAGGCCCTTCATGGCGTAAGATTTTTTCGCTGGAAACAACTTTCCCCATACGCAAAAGCCCCCTTCGCCATCGAGTATCTCGCCGACTTTGAGATCTTTTTTGGCAACCGCAACCACATCGCCGTGCCAGCCGCCAGCAACACCGGTGGGTTCTTTGCGAATTGCCGCACTGGC
>CAZJUF010000036.1:0-13067 GCA_964549055.1 uncultured Hyphomicrobiales bacterium
GAGTCCTGCCGGGCCCACCACTCTTTTCTCATTTTTTATACTATACCCATAACAGGCGCTGTTTTCCGCTATATTCCGGCGGTTCCTGGAGGGTATGTTGGGTGTTGTCACGGTAACTGGGTGACTGATTGGTCATGAGGCTGTAAGCTGGTTGAATGCAGAAATTTTCCTATTCTCGTCATCGATTTCCACCATTGATTATCCAGCACTCGATCTGGTTGTATTTCAAATTTTCACTCAGCTACCGTGATGTTGAGGATTTGCTGGCAGAACGCGGGATAGATGTTTCTTATGAAACGGTTCGGCGTTGGGGTTTGAAATTTGGATCGGCATATGCTCGAAAACTTCGTACATTTCGCCCAAGACCATCGACTCGGTGGCATCTTGATGAAGTGTTTGTTTCGATCAACGGCAAACGATCTTACTTGTGGCGCGCCGTTGATAGTGAAGGGCAGGTGTTGGAAATTCTGGTTCAATCCCGGAGAAACAAGCGGGCTGCGCTTAAGTTAATGCGCAAATTATTGAAGAAACAAGGGTTTGTGCCAGACACTGTTGTGACCGATAAATTACCGTCTTACGGGGCTGCATTACGAGAAATGAATCTTACCAAACACCACGATTTTGGCGGTCGAAAGAATAATCGGGCTGAAAACTCACATCTCCCGATTCGACAACGTGAACGGCGAATGCAACGGTTCAAATCGCCAGGATCAGCTCAACGATTTCTCTCTGTTCATGCTTCCATCTACAACGCCTTCTACGTCCAACGTCATCTAATATCCCGGAAAACATTCCGTCAGTTTCGAAGTGAAGCAATGAGCGTTTGGCAGATTGCGACCACGGCTGCGTGATCCGAATTCCAAATTAAATTCGCTCGACTAAAATTCAATAACGTGACAATACCCTGGCGCACAGATCGAATGTAGCCAATAACAATGGAACCGTAAGGAAACTGCAAACAACATGACACAGATATTTCTCGACTTCCTCAAAAGCCAGTTGAGCGGGCTGCGCTCAGATGGTCTGTATAAATCCGAGCGGGTTATTGTTTCCAGGCAGGGTGGTGAAATTGAACTTGCGAGTGGCGAAAAGGTTCTTAACTTTTGTGCCAACAATTATCTTGGTCTGGCTGGTAATGCCGAACTTGTTGAAGCCGGCAAGCAGGCTCTCGAACGCTATGGCTACGGCATGGCCTCGGTGCGCTTTATCTGTGGCACTCAGGAAGAACACAAACAGTTGGAAGGAAAGATTTCAAATTTCCTTAAGATGGAAGACACGATTTTGTATTCCTCCTGCTTTGATGCCAATGCGGGCCTGTTTGAAACCCTGCTTGGCCCTGAAGATGCAATCATTTCTGATGCACTTAATCATGCATCGATTATTGATGGTGTCAGATTATGCAAGGCCAAACGCTTCCGTTATGAAAACAACAATATGGCGGCTCTGGAAGCTGAACTGAAAAAGGCCGCTGATGCCCGTTTTAAACTTATCGCCACGGATGGTGTTTTTTCCATGGACGGAATTATCGCCAATCTGCGTGGTATTTGTGATCTGGCTGAAAAATATGATGCGATGGTTATGGTCGATGACAGTCATGCAGTCGGGTTTGTCGGCAGGCACGGTCGCGGCTCACCGGAATACTGCAAGGTTGAGGGACGGATTGACATCATCACCGGTACGCTGGGCAAGGCACTTGGTGGCGCTTCAGGTGGCTATACCTGCGCCCGTAAAGAGGTCGTAGATTGGTTGCGTCAACGCTCAAGGCCCTATCTGTTTTCCAATACCCTGGCCCCGGTTGTCGCTGCCACGTCGCTCAAGGTTTTCGACCTGATCGAAAATGGTGGCGCTCTTCGAGAAAAACTGACGGACAATTCCAGATATTTTCGCCAACATATGGAAAAAATTGGCTTTAGGCTCGGTGGTGATGGTCACCCGATTATCCCGATCATGCTGGGGGATGCCTCACTTGCCCAGGAGATGGCAACACGGATGTTAGAAAAAGGCGTTTATGTGATCGGTTTTTCTTTTCCCGTCGTCCCACAAGGCCAGGCGCGTATCAGAACCCAGATGTCGGCAGCCCATAGCAAAAGCGATATTGATCATGCGATTGATGCCTTTGCTCAAACCGGTCGCGAGCTTGGTATTATTTCAAAGGAAACCTCATGAGTAATATGATGAAAGCGCTGGTCAAGGCAAAGGCTGAGCAGGGTTTGTGGATGGAGCATGTTCCGGTTCCTGAAACCGGTCCCAATGATGTGCTGATCGCAGTAAAAAAATCGGCAATCTGCGGAACCGATGTTCACATTTGGAATTGGGACGAATGGGCGGCTGCAACAGTTCCTGTACCGATGGTTGTCGGTCATGAATTTTGTGGGGAAATCGTTGAAACCGGTTCGGCTGTTGACCGCTACAGCCACGGCATGCGGGTTTCAGGCGAAGGCCATATTGTCTGTGGTACATGTCGCAATTGCCGGGCGGGACGAGGACATTTGTGCCGCAATACACAAGGTGTCGGGGTAAACCGCCCTGGTTCATTTGCAGAATTTGTCTGCATACCGCAATCAAATGTCGTACTTATTCCCGATGATATACCCGACGAAATAGCTGCAATTTTTGATCCGTTCGGCAATGCGGTACACACGGCCTTGAGCTTTGATCTGGTCGGCGAAGATGTGCTGGTTACGGGTGCCGGGCCTATCGGTATTATGGCTGCCATGGTCGCTCAGCGTTGCGGAGCCCGAAAAGTGGTCATCACCGACATCAACCCAACGCGTTTGGAGTTGGCCCGTAAAATGGGGATTGAATATGTGGTCAATGCGGCTGAAGAAAAACTTGACGACGTCATGAAGAATATCGGTATGACCGAGGGCTTTGATGTCGGGCTGGAAATGTCTGGCGCCGCAATTGCCTTTCGCGACATGATTGACAAAATGAACAATGGCGGCAAAATTGCGATTTTGGGAATCGCCCCGGCAGCCTTTGAAATTGACTGGAACAAGGTAATTTTCAAGATGCTCAACCTGAAGGGTATTTATGGTCGTGAGATGTTTGAAACCTGGTACAAAATGATCGCCTTGGTGGAAGGTGGCCTTGATCTGTCGCCACTTATTACGCACCGGATTTCGATTGACGATTTTGAAACCGGATTTGAGGCGATGCGCTCGGGCAATGCAGGCAAGGTTGTGATGGACTGGAAATGAAAGAAGGAAAAATTGCCTGAAATGTTTTCGAACGACAGTCAAATACCCGTTTGTGGCACAACGCCGATAGTTGGCTCAGAGCCGTCACTATATGATACTGACTCAAAATCCATGGTGGTTAGTTGGAAAGGGCTTGCTGGTCTGTCGGCTGTTCGTTTCGAATCTCCATGGAAATAGGATATCATCTGGCATTGTCGAGTTAACGAACTAAAGACATGCTGAATTATGGATCAAATTCGATTCAAGATTCAGTGGTCACCGTTTGCCAAAAAATCCTTGCTTTCCAAGGGGGGGCATTGATGACAACACCGTTCAATTTTACGTCCATAATGTGACCCAAAGCTAAAGTCTAATTTGGTTCTATTCGAAAAATCAGGTTTCCCTGATGAGAATTTCTAGTTCCCTGTTAAACAAAATAAATTCCCTGTTATCTTTTTAGGGAATTTACCCGTGTGGAAAGCCATGGCGGCGTATGGGATTTTGACCATCTTCGAAGGCTACCGCTTCACCGAGACGAACGCATCTATTTTTAATGTGTCAACGCCTGTGAGGTGTCTGGCTGGATTCTTATTCGAGCGGGTTTCCGCTCGATTTCTTTGTTCCCGTCATCCTGTAATTCAGTTCGCCATCCCAATGCGCGCAAACTGTTTCTCCAACATGTCTGGTCTCGGCAAAGTATTTTTCATCGTCCAGGTAGATCACGAACTCTCCCTGAGGTGCATAGATAATTGACAATTTCACAAATGTGCCTTGATATTCAATATTGGTTATTTTTCCTACCAGCGAGTTTTCATCTTTTCTGGCATCGCTGGACACTGAAATTTTATCGCGACGAATTGCGATGTTTAGTGTGTCGCCTTTGCGTGCATCGGAGGCATTGGTGACAACAAAAATGTTTCCTTCCGCGTCTTCTACCTTTGCCCCTTTCTTGCTCACAGACGTTACTGTACCGGAAATGATGTTCTGCCCACCCATGAAACGGGCAATATAAGGACTGTGCGGTCGGTCGTAAATCTCTCTGGGTGAAGCCGCTTGTTCAATTACCCCGTGATCCATCACAACGACTTTGTCTGCGAGCGCAATCGCTTCGGGCTGGGTGTGGGTCACGTGCACGAAAGTAATGCCGAGTTCTTTTTGAAGGCGTTTCAATTCCACACGCATTTGCAGTCGCAGGAACTCATCCAGCGCTGATAGTGGCTCGTCCAGCAACAGAACCTGAGGCTTGGTTATCAGCGCGCGGGCCAGTGCAACGCGTTGTTGCTGGCCGCCTGATAATTCAGAAGGGGGGCGATCGGCCAGATGCAGAAGCTGGACACGGTCCAGCATTTCACGCCCGCGCTCACGGCGTTCCGTGGCATTAATTTTTTTCACCTTCAAACTGAATGCCACGTTGTCTACAAGGTTCAAATGTGGAAACAGGGCGTAGTTCTGAAACATCAGGGCTGTACCGCGCTCACCTGTGCGAATGGCGCTCATGTCTTTTCCGCCGATCAGGACTGAGCCGGAAGTAGGCGTTTCGTGGCCCGCAATCATTCTAAGAAGCGTTGTTTTTCCACACCCGCTTGGACCGATCATGCAGCAATATGATCCTCCATCAATAATCAGGTCCACCTGATCAACGGCGGCAACCGAACCAAATTTTTTGCTTACATTTTTCAAGTGAATTTCGCTGATTGTAGACATTTGTTTCTCGTTTGATGTTCTGTTTTTCTTGTGTCCGCAGGGAAATTACCGCTTTTTCCCGGCCCGGTTTTTTTGAATGGTAAAGATCAGGAAAAAAGCAAACCCGATAGCCGTGAAACTCAGCACTGATGTGACTGTCCCGATCGCATATAGCGCTGGCGTGGTGACATTGGATGTCATATTCGAAATTTCAATCGGCAGGGTATTTTGGGCGCCCACAGTGAGCAGCGACCGGGGCATTTCATCATAAGAAAGGGTGAACCCAAACAGCGACACCGCAATAAGACCGGGAAACAGGATCGGAATGGTGACCCACTTCAATATTTGCCATGCGTTTGCACCGGCATCGCGTGCCGCTTCTTCCCAGGAGGAATCAAAACGATTGAGCACTGCAAACATGATCAGCAATCCAAATGGAAGCGTCCAGGTCAACTGTGCTCCCAGACCGGAAGTGAACCAATATAATCGCAATCCCGACATCTGAAATAATTGCCCAATCCCCAGCCCCAATAATATACCGGGGATGACCAGACTGATAATCGACAAATAAAATAGAGCACCTGCTCCGACAAATTTTTGCCGGAATGCCAAGCCGGCAAACAGGCAGACAACCCCGGTGATTGTCATTGATGCAACCCCGAGGATCAATGACCTTTTAAACGCCCCTCCCAAATCACCGTAGCGCGAGCTTGTGAAAAGATCGCTGAACCAATGGACAGAAACGCCCCGCATTGGAAACGTCAGGCCACCACTCTCGCCCTGAAAGGATAGAATAAATATGATCAGCATCGGACCATAGAGAAAAGCTACGAATAACCCGAAAAAACCTGCCAGAAGATAAAAAGTCAACCCGCGCTTTGCCTGAGAGGAATGTGCCATTATATGCTTTTTACTTTGCCAGTTCAGCGCGGATATCGACAACACGAAGGATCACTGAAATCATGAGAACCACCACGACAATTAGCAATACTGCCAGTGCCGAGGCCTGCGTATAGTACAGTTGATCAATGTCATTTTTCATTGCAGAAACAACTGATGCACTTTGCCCTCCACTCATTATTTTCACCACAAAGAAATCGCCCATCACCAGCGTAACGACAAATATCGATCCAAGTGCAATACCGGTCTTCGTCAAAGGAATAATGATATTTGTCAGAATCATTATTGGTCCTGCCCCGGCATCTTTTGCCGCTTCAATTATCGAAGGGCTTATTTTAGCCATCGAATTGAAAATCGGCACAATCATAAAAAGTGTAAACAGATACACATAGGTCAGCACAACAGCAAAATCCGAGTACAGTAAAACATCCAGTGGTGTATCAATCACCCCTGCCGATATCAGGGCTGTGTTAAAGACACCTTCTCGACCCAAAAATGGAATCCACGATACCATACGAATAATATTGGATGTCAAAAATGGTACGGTGCACAGTAAAAAGAGACCTATCTTTACCGATAGATTCCTCACATAAAACACCAGAAAATAGGAACATGTAAAGCCAATCAGCAAGGATACTATCAATGTTAACAGGGCAAATTTGATTGTTGAAAGAAACAGGGACACAGTCAGATAAGACGTGAAAATTTCCCGGTAGTTTTCAAATGAAAACGCGGGATAAATATTGATCCCGTCCGATGTCCAGAAACTGATAACAACTATCGTTCCAACCGGCAGTCCGACCAGCAAGATCATAATTATCGCCAGAGGTGCAACCTGTAGGTATGGCACAAATTTTTGTAGTTTCATTGGGTGCCCAAATTTATCCGCATGACAATTCTGAACTCACATTTATATAGGCTGGAGGCAAAACAGGAAACCAGGGAAATGTGGCGGGCCATGTTGCCCGCCAACTTTTTTTCAACTCAGGAAGAAATAAACTCATTCCAGCGTCTGACCATGTAGCGATCTTCATCCATGACCGTATTCCAAACAGCGATATTACCGATACGATCCTGAAAAGAACCGCCATCACGCACCAGGCCTTTTTTACCTTGCAGAGCCCCAAATGGATCCTTGATATCGACCGCAGCAGGTTTGCCTTCGTACCAAAAATCCCATTCATCGGCACTGAGCACTTTCCGGGCGGTCTCTGGTACAGAGCTGTAATAACCGGTTTTGGCTACAAAACTGCCCTGCCAGCCGTCGAGAATCCAATTGAGATATTCATAAGCTGCTTCCAGTTTCAAGCCAGTTAAATGGCTCATCAGCCCCATGCCAACTCCCCAGCCGCGATAACCCTCTTTCAGTGGCTGGTAAGCGACCTCAATTCCACGAGTTCTGACAGCGGTTATCGCCGGGGACCACATGGATTGAATAACAACTTCGCCAGCGGCCATCAGGTTCACAGATTCATCAAATGAACTCCAAAACGCTCGAAATTGCCCGGCTTTCTTGGCGGCGATCAAAATCTCAATAGTTTTATCGATTTCACCGCGGGTCATATTTCCCTTGTCGCCATACTTGATGTCACCACGGGCTTCGATTGCCATCGCAGCATCCATGATGCCAATTTGCGGAATATTCAGAAGTGCCGTTTTCCCGGCAAATTCCGGATTTAACAACTCGGCCCAGCTGTCTATCTTCCGACCAATCAGATCCGGGCGAATGCCGAGTGTATCAGCATTGTAAATTGTTGGAATGACGGTTGCCAATGCGGTTGGACCGGATGCAAATTTTGTGGAGTCCCTGGATTCCACATACTGCACTTCATAGGGAAGGATACCTTGACGTGATGCGTCTGAGCCGTCAAAGTTTTTACCCTCGCGGAACAGCGGAATAACCTTGCCCCAGTTATTTATCTTACTGATATCAATTGGCTGGAGATTTTTGGCGCGCCAGATTTTATATACGGCCCAAAATTCAAGATCTGCAATATCCACTGTTTCCGGTTGCTTCACAACCCGCGCCATCAGCGCATCGGTCCATGCGGCTTGGGTTTTAACTG
Source organism: uncultured Hyphomicrobiales bacterium (assembly GCA_964549055.1). Taxonomy (GTDB): domain Bacteria; phylum Pseudomonadota; class Alphaproteobacteria; order Rhizobiales; family JAJFHR01; genus JAJFHR01. Next base: position 7,829 of record CAZJUF010000036.1, read on the forward strand.
TGAACCCAAGATCCTTTGAAGCTTTTTCGGCAATGTCAGGATAAACCGAATAAGATGGGCCTACCTGATTAACTGTGATGTCTTTTAATTTATTTGCCCAGACCATCGGCGCGCCAATGACGCTGCTCCCGACCGCTGCAACTGATGTTATGGCGGCACCTTTCAGCACCGAACGTCGGCTGAGACCATTGTGCCCTTTTGTTTTGGAAATTTTCGTCATTTCACTCTCCCTTTTATCCTGAACTCCCGTGTTACCAGCTATCTAGAAGCGCAACGCATTACCTGCCGATGCCAGCGCGCTACCGGCAAACTGGGTTGGGCATTATTCATATTAACGCAGATATTATGCCCTGAACGTACTTGGTATGCAACATACAATTAATAAATAAAAATTTGACATATTTTAATGGAAAACCGTATGATTGCCAGGCCAGTATCGTTTATTGTATTCGAAATACGAAATCTTCAAATCATCAAATATTGGGTGAAGTGGTGGCAAAAACCAAAGACGAGCGAGTGGCAAATCCAGCTGATTTATCGACTGGCAGTAAGCATCTTTATCAATCTGTATACGGGCTGCTGCTTGAAAAAATCAACAATGATGATTTTCCACAAGGCTTACGTTTAAAAGAAGGCCAGTTAACAAATATTCTCGGTGTCAGCCGTGCACCTGTGCGGCGTGCTCTGGATCTGCTGCTTGAAAAAGGCTTTGTCAGAGAGGCAAATGGGCAAGGCTATCTTGTCGGCAAGGATAGCGAATCTATTCAAATAGGCTTGAAAAAATTAAGCGCTATTTTGATCAGCAAAAAAAATGTGGACGTTGAACGAAATGTTGCGTGGGAAGGGATTTACCATGAAGTAAAAGATGAAGTGACCAAATGTTTGCCATTTGGGACCTACCGTGTTTTGGAAACCAAACTGGGGCAGCACTTTTCTGTCAGCAGGACAGTTGTCAGAGAAGTTCTGGCGCGCCTGTCAGACCGAAAACTGATTGAAAAGGATAAGCGCTCTCATTGGATTGCCGGACCCCTTACAGCTAACGACATTCGTGAGACAACAGAGATGCGTCAGATGCTGGAACCTCGAGCCCTTGCCGAAGTCGCTCCAAAAATCGAGATAAATATTTTACGGGAAATGCGCGAACGCGTGGCTATCGTGGAGGCAAATCCAGACGATGCCTGCCACACACAATTCGAAATAATTGAAAACGACTTACATCGCCGAATACTGAATAATATAAGCAACAAACGTTTGCTGACATCCATTGATCAAAACCAATTGCACTTCATTGTACCAAATCTCTTTCGACGACAGTTTGGCAACGCTTTGGACATGAAGGCTATGGCTGATCACGCACTTATTCTGGATCAACTGCTTAACCGCCAGTTCGAAGTGGCCTGCGTAGCATTGGAAGTGCACCTTAAACGGTCACAGAAAGATATTGTGCGAAAACTACGGGTGCTGTCGGTGCTGCCAAAACCCGTAACTGCGCCCTATCTTGTCAACATTCACTAATGCCCGGGTTAAATATGAAAAAAACCAAACTCCGTATTATTGGAACCAGCGTTACCCTGTTGGATGTTATCCGCAAATCTGCAGAAGAGGATTTGGGGCTTGATATTCAATACGAAATACTGGACGGAGTTAATTGCCAGCAAAAGGCCGTGACCTGCCCGGATGAATTTGATGTCTATGATCAGTGGTATAACAGCGTGGATCTGTTGTGGACTGCCGGGGCTATTCAGCCGATCGAAACTTCACGCATCACATTGTGGGACCAGGTCAGCAATCTGACGAAAACCGGACGGATTGCCCTGTCAGACAAACTTGGCCAGGGGGCAAACCCTTCAGATGTTCAGTTCATACAAGCCGATGATAGTCTGAGTTCAGTGCAGACAGAACAAATTACCATGCTGCCAACTGCGCATAACGTCGATGCTTTTGTTTACAATCCTGCCGTTGGAAAACACTACGGTCCGGAAAAAATGGAGAGTTGGTCATGGTTGTTCGATGATGAATGGCATGGCAAAATTGGTCTGACAAGCGATCCGGCAATCGGCATTGCTGACGTGGCCCTTGGTGCACAGGCTGCCGGGCTGGTGCAATTTGAAGATATTGGAAATATGTCTATCGATGAAATTGATAGATTGGTTTTTCTGCTGATTGAGAAAAAGAAAAATGGCCATTTTCGGCATTTTTGGTCAACGCCTGCTGAATCCTTCAACATGATGGATCGTAAAAAAACGGTTATTGCCAGCATGTGGTCACCAGCAATAATTTCCCTGCAGGCTTCAGGCCAGAAGATTAAAAGCGCATCTCCAATTGAGGGGTACCGCGGTTGGCATAGTGGTCTTTCACTTTCATCGCAACTGGATGGTGCGAGGCTTGATGCAGCCTACGCCTACCTGAACTGGTGGCTGTCTGGAAAAGCCGGTGCAATTGTTGCACGCCAAGGATATTACATCTCTGTTCCAGATACCACGCGCGATTTCCTGTCTGAAGATGAATGGAATTACTGGTACGAGGGCCATCCTTCACAAAGCAATATCCGGGCTCCCGACGGGCGTACTATCGTTCAGAAAGGCAAAAGACGTGATGGCGGTTCCTATAGTGAACGTATGTCAAATATCGCTTTGTGGAGCCCGTTGATGGACGAACATAATTACCTTGTTCGAAGGTGGAATGAGTTTCTGAATGCCTGAGAAAATGATGATCAATGTTAAAAAGAAACTGAAAGGAAAGTAAATGACCAAAGATATTCGATGTGCTTTTGGAGTTGATGTGGATGCTGTCGCCGGTTGGCTGGGCTCTTATGGCGGGGAAGATTCTCCGCTTGATATTTCCCGCGGAATGTTTTCCGGTGAAGTTGGAGCACCACGCCTGCTGGAATTATTCCGCCGTTTTGGCATCAAAACAACCTGGTTTATTCCTGGTCATTCCATGGAGACTTTTCCAGAGCAAATGGAAGCAGTGGCAAAAGACGGCCACGAGGTTGGTATTCATGGTTATTCACATGAAAACCCTATCGAGATGACCTTGCAGCAGGAAGAAGATGTATTGGACAAATGCATCGAGCTGGCAACCAACCTGACTGGCAAGCGCCCGACTGGTTATGTGGCTCCCTGGTGGGAGTTCAGCCCAAACACCAATGAATTGCTGTTAAAAAAAGGGTTCAAATATGATCACAGTTTGATGCACCGTGATGTTGAACCTCACTACATCCGCGTTGGCGACAGCTGGACAAAGATTGATTATACTCAAGATGCAGATACCTGGATGAAGCCTCTTGTTCGCGGCACACAGGAAACCAGTTTGATCGAGATTCCGGCCAACTGGTATCTGGATGATCTACCGCCAATGATGTTCATAAAGGCCGCTCCCAACAGTCACGGCTATGTCAGTCCACGTCATCTTGGTGAAATGTGGAAAGATACGTTTGACTGGGTCTATCGCGAGTATGATTACGCGGTTTTTACCTTTACCATTCATCCCGATGTATCAGGCCGACCACAAGTTTTGATGATGCTTGAGAAACTTTATAGTTACATGATAGGCCATCCCGGCGTGTCGTTTTCAACCTTTGATGAAATTGCCGACGACTTTGCGCGCCGCAACCCAAGGAGTTAAATGTGCGATGTGTGGTTTGTGTGGTGTGCTTGGTGTAGAGGATCACTGGGCCGATACGCTGGGTGACGAAAGCCAGTCTGAAGAGTTGCGCATAAAGCGGCGGCGCGAAAAGAAGCGACGCATCACCATTGCCAACAGGTTTTTGGCTTTTTACGGTGTTAAACTAACGGACTGGCCGAGTGGCGGCTATAGGTTATCTACTGCCACCGGCCGCACAGTACTGCTTGCCCACCTTGCAGCATTCTGTCCGCAGGTAGAGGCTCTGTGTGGCCAGTCGCTTGATCCGCTGGATAATGCATTAATCGACAATATGTGCTCAAAGGCGATGTGAACAAAATGTCTGACAGGTATTCTGATCTCGTGCCGGTCAATCTTATCACCGGGTTTTTAGGGAGTGGTAAAACCACTCTGCTCAAGCGATTGCTTGAAGCGCCGGAGATGGGAAATGCTGCCGTCATCATTAATGAGTTTGGCGAAATAGGGCTTGATCACCTGTTGGTTCAGAAAATTGATGGAGAAGTTATTGTCCTGCAAAGCGGATGTATTTGTTGTACGATCCGGACTGATTTACGTGACACCATTTTGTCGCTTCATGAAAAAAGCAACAAAGGAATAATCCCGAAATTTGACCGATTGATTATCGAAACAACCGGATTAGCCGATCCTGCCCCGATTGTCGGAACCTTGATGCTTGATCGGGTGATACGCAATCATTACCGGTTGGGAACTATTGTCACCACGGTAGATGCTGTCAATGCAGACAGGCATTTGAAAAACAATCCTGAGGTTGCCAAACAAATTGCGGTCGCGGACCGCATTTTTATTACCAAGACTGACCTTGTCTCAACCTCGGATATAGCCAGATTATTGCCAAGGCTTAACTCCCTGAACCCTGCAGCCGAATTGCTGCAATCGGGAACCGATGTTGCAATCTCAGACCTCCTGGCGGCTGATTTATACTCAAGTGATAAAAAATCCCAGGAGGTTCAGAAATGGTTTGCTGGACAAGACACAAATTTGCACCATGAACACCATAATGGCCACCAGCATGGTGAGAACATTTCTTCATTTACCATAGAAGTTATTGAGCCACTGGACTGGACTGCTTTTGGTCTTTGGCTTGTCATGCTGCTCCATGCCCATGGCGAGAACATTCTGAGAATAAAAGGTATCCTGAACATCATCGGCGAGAAAAGCCCTGCCGTAATTCACGGTGTTCAACACACTGTTCACCCGCCTCAACATCTGGATAAATGGCCAAGTCAGGATCATCGCTCACGTATCATCTTCATTGTGAGAGGTACCAGTGCTGCTCAAATCAAAAAATCATTCCAGATTTTTTGCAAATAATGCCGACCCACGTCATAATTTTTACTGACGTCAGACAATGTCAAACCAATCTGAACCGTCCCGGGTTTACCGAAGGCTCCAAAGATTAGATAATTTGGAGCTATGGAAAAGAACAAAAATTCAAACAGATTTTCACCTGAAGTGCGTAAGCCACACCTTCTATCTCGGGTACGGTGCTGCTCTGAGAGAATTGAGGCTTTCCAAACACTCAATAAGACCGCGGTAGCCCGAGTACATGTTGGGCGAGGTAATTCAAGATCAT
>CAZJUF010000037.1:0-13054 GCA_964549055.1 uncultured Hyphomicrobiales bacterium
AGTTCCAGACCAAGGGCTTTGATGACTGGAAAAAATGGCTGTTGTCGCAAGATGATTACACTTTAGAAAATGCCTCGAAAATGTCCGGCATTGATGCGGAGAAAATTCAGCTTGCCGCCGAGATGATGGCAAAACCCAATAAAGGCAAACGCCCGAAAACATCGATCATGATCGAAAAGGGTTTTTACTGGTCAAACAATACCGGTAATACCGTCGCTATCTCGGCTCTGGGCATCATAGTCGGTGCCGGTGGCAGGCCTGGTCAGATGATCGGTCGTGCCGGTGGCCATCAGCGTGGCGGTGTTGGCGGTGGAAAATATCCACGCAACAAATCGCCAATGAAATTGCCCGGTCGCCGTCGTCGCGCCCTTGACACCGATACCTGGACCATGGCCGGTCACACCCGCATGGCCCATGTCATCGGAACCACCTGGATTCAGTCCATGTGCGGGTCATTTGAATTGGCAGCCAAGTTCCATGAACTCACCAATGGCAATCCCCATCAGGTGCGCTCTCTCAATAAAGAGAAAATTATTGAAACCCTGAAGAAGCGGGCTGATTCAGGTGGCATGGTGATCATTAACCAGGACATTTATCTGGTCGATCCGATTGGCAACCAGTTTGCCGATATCATCTTCCCGGCAGCAACCTGGGGGGAAGAAGACTTTATGCGCGCCAATGGCGAGCGCCGTCTGCGCCTGTACCAGAAGTTCTACGATCCACCGGGGGACGCAAGGCCGGATTGGTGGATCATCGCCCAACTGGCCACCCGCATGGGCTATAAAGGCTATGACTGGAAAAATTCCAACGAAGTTGCCGAAGAATCCGCACGCTTTTCACGTGGCAGTCGTAAAGACTACAACATGGTCAAAGTTGCCGCCAAACGTGAAGGCAAAACCCTGCATCAAAAACTCAGGGAATTTGGCACTAATGGTATTCAGGGTCCGGTGTCGATGCTGGATGATGGTACTCTGGTCGGCACAAAGCGACTGCATGATACGCAAATGAAATTGTCGCCAACCGGTCCAGCTGGAGCCAACATGGTCAACAAGAAGACCACACACTTCAATTCCCAGACCGGGCGTTGCAATCTTGAAAAGGGGCAATGGTCGTGGTTTTCAGATTATTGGGAATGGATGCGCCCCAAGGATGACGAGTTGTGGTGTACATCAGGTCGTTCAAATGAGCGCTGGCAATCTGGTTTTGATGATCGCCGCCGCCCCTATATCGTGCAGCGCTGGCCTGAAAACTGGGTTGAAATCAACCCGGAAGACGCCAAGTCCCGTGGTATTGAAAGCGGCGATATGGTGATGATCTACTCCGATCGCGTGCCCTCACTCAAGGAAACGATTCTTGGGGTGGAAGGCGATGACTACAAGTTCTCCGGCCAGATGAAGAACGGTAATGTCGAACTCAGCGAAGCTGCTGTTACCGCTGTAGCCATGGTGACGCGGGCGGTGAAGAAAGGGGTTCTTTATATGGACTTTCTGCACACATCGCAGCCGGCAAATGCATTGGAAGGGCGCGTCGTTGACTGGATGAGTGGTAATTACAACTTCAAAATGGGTGTTGCCAGGATCAAAAAAATCGGCATATCCCCTTACAAGAACACGTTCCGGTCGATGTCTTTTGCACCGCGCGATATCCCGGTCTGATTACAGCTGCGATTGAGTGAAGCTGAAAATACAAAAAAACCGGAAGAGATTAAGCCTCTTCCGGTTTTGATTTTTCAAATTGATGCGAACGATCACTTTGGCGGATAATCCAGAAAGAACAGACTTGACATATGTCAAGGGAGGCCTCCGGCTAATGTGTTCAATTGAACCCTCAATACAGGACGTTCCGGGAAATTGATCATGGTAACAAGAGCAATATCTGCAAAAGAAAGAGCATTTACCCGGCTGAGTACTCTCGTTTTGGAGGGGCTGGATATTCATCGTTGTGCCGCCGCAAAGGCGGTGGGAAAGATTGCTCATCCTGGAGCCGGGTCGGTGCTGCAACAGGCACTGCTGGATGAAGATGAAGATGTTCGCACTGATGCCGCTGCCGCCTTGCTTGAACTTGACGAGGCGCAAGCTGCCGGTGCCATCATGGAAAATCTTCTCGGTGATCCCTGCCCTGAAGTCAAACTGTCAGCAATTGAATTACTTGCCAGCGTCAATCACCGCCAGGTCGTCCCCTGGCTGCACGCATTAGTCGCAGGCCGGGAAGAAGAAATAAACTGGGGTGATGACGATTATTATGCCTCAGGCTGGGACGACTGGCTCGACATTCAACTGGCGTCAATCAAGGCGCTGGGTAAAATTGGTACAGCTGAATCCGTAGCTGTCATTATGAGGGAATTGAAAAACGATGAGGGACAGGATCTGACCCAGGTTGCAATCCCGGCTCTGGCTCAACTGAAAACCGAAGGTGTTGCCGCACTGACCACATTGTACACCGAAGGAGACGCACGCACGCGCCGCCGGGTCTGTTCGGTTTTACAGCCAGGGCAGTCTGTCGAAATGGATAAGCTTTTGGAAAAGTGTCTGGCCGATGAAGAAGGTGAAGTTCGCTATGTTGGCCTCGAAAAAATAATTGACCATGATCGCGAAGATGCCCGTCTTGCCGCATATTTCAATGACAAGAATGTTGATGTGCGCATCCTGATTGCCAAAACGATAAGTGCAAAAGAACCCGGATTGGCGATGGAGAGATTGTCTGACAAGTCTGCAAAAGTCCGGGAAACAATCTTCAGGTCAATTGCTGCTGAACCCGGAGCATTCGAAAAAGAAGGTTTTTCCGAGATTGTCAAAAAGGCCATAGTCGGCATACCGGAAGTTGCCGGTGCTGCAGCTGTTGCCTGGGCAAGCATGATTGGAAATGAATCAGCAAGAAGCTTAGGGCGCGCGCTGCAAAACCCCGAACAACCACTGGTTTTTCGACTGGGCTTGATCGAGGCGCTAACCTTGCTCGAAAATGCAGGCTTGCCCTATCTGCTGGATACCATTGGCAACAGCAACAGACAGATCCGTATCTCGACCATGTCTGCTCTGGCGGAAATTGCCACCTCGGGCAAATGGCCCAACACGGCTGGGGGCAGCCTCCTCGCGGCCCTTCGTGGCGAACTTGTTGAGGCGGCCGAGGACGTAGACGACACAGAAGAAGAAACAGCCAGTGACATTGACGATGTTGCCGCCGAAGAACAATCCCCCGCCACATCGACACTGGATCAAATTTTACGCGACGGAATTCGCACGGAACCAGCCCTCAAAGATGAGCCGGAGCCGGAGGAAATAGAACTTTCCGACGATGATAAAAAATTCATCGAAATATCGAAATTACGCGCGATGAAAAAAGGCAAAGTATCGCTGGACGCCAAAGTGGCGCCGCATCATGACGTGCGCCGGTTTGCTGCCTGCCTGCTCGGTGACTTTGATTTTCCCGGAGTAACCCGGGCGCTGGGCCAGGCCCTTGAAGATGATGATGTCGAACTCAAACAATCCTGTCTGGAAAGCCTGTCTCTCATCGCCAATCGGCGCGGGAAATTGAAAAAACGCCTGTTCCCGATAATCCTGAAGGAAACTCAGCATAAAGATCGTGTTGTTCGCATGCTTGGTGCCCGTTGTCTTGGTTACATCAAGGGCAAAGAGGTTGAAGAGGTCCTGGTTGAGCTGTGTGGTGATGGGGATGTGCATGTTCGCCGTGAAGCCATCACAGCCCTTGGCCGAAAGAAAGGTCATGTGGAAAGTTTGTTGCGCGCACTTGATGATAATTATTCCGGGGTTCGAATTGCTGCGGCCCAGGCCCTGGCCTGCCGGCACTCACAAATGGATATCCTTGTAAAGTTAACCCTGGCGCATGATGGTATGCACCGCTGCGATATTGTCGCCATGCTCAAGGACTGGAACGCAAATGAAGCGGCGGAAAAATACCTCACTATTCTTGATGACGAAGATAACAAGCGGGCATGGATGGTAGCCATCGAAGCGCTTGGTGATCTTTTCAACTATTCAGAAAATGGAGATATTCAGGCCGCCGCCTGAACCGTTATTTCAACATCCAACCGAGAGGAAACATCGATGAATAAACTGTTTAAAGGAATACTCTGCACAGTTGCATTGGTAAGTTTTACCGGACTGGCTCACGCCGCAAAGTACAAGGAAATAGATGTCTCCGATGGTGGCAGTATTTCGGGAAAAGTTATGGCAGGCGACGTTGTTGAGAAAACAAAAACATTCACTATTTCCAAGGATCCGCAAATCTGTGGTGAAGGCAAACGCGTTGTGCCCCTTGTTGAAATTAATAAAAACGGCACTGTAAAAAATGCGATAGTCTTTTTGTACAAGGTCAAGCAGGGTAAAGCATTTCCCAAAGAGCTGATGAATGTAACCATTAATCAGGAAAAATGCGCGTTTGCTCCCGGATTTTCCGTGATGGCGAATGGCGGAAAACTCACCGCTGTTAATTCGGATAATACCCTGCATAACATCCATACCTACGAACTTATCGGTAAAGCACGACGCACAGCAATAAACGTGTCGCAGCCCAACGTCGGGGACAAGGTAACCAAGAAAATCAAAATGCGTAAAGGTGCCGGCATGAAAATCGAGTGCGATGCTCATGATTTTATGCATGCCTATATGTTCGTTGCCCAAAGTCCGTATTTTGCCATTGTCGATGAAAATGGTGGATTCACCATCAATGACATACCGCCTGGAGAATACAAAATCAGGCTGTGGCAGGGGTTTTTAGGTGAAATCAAGGGTGGCAAGGTCAAGGTTGCCGCTGGCGCAGACACCAAAATCGATCTGTCGTTCTGATCATCCGGCAAACCTGGGGCCGAGGCCATGACACCTAAAAAAAAGCTCAATGCCTTTGACGGTTTTGTACTGGCGGGTGCAGCTGTGAATGTTGCAGTTATAGCTTTGATTTTTGGCTATTGGCTGCTGTACGGATAGATAGCAGGAGCAAACTATGTCTACAGCAAGGGCGCGCAATGAAAAAATTGCCGATGAGCAAGTCGGCACAGCACCGGTTTGCCTGAACAATATCCTTGTCGCTCTTGATCAATCAGACCTCGCCAACCAGGCAGTTGTCGAAGCCATCAATCTGGTTAAGCCAATCAATGGCAACATAATCGGTATTCATGCTTACGCCGCCAAAATGCACGACAGGCGTTTCAAGCAGATGGAAGGCGGATTGCCGGAACGCTATCGCTATGAAACCGAGATGGAGCATCAGCGTGACGTACATGAAGACCTGATTGGCAAGGGACTTGGCATCATTTCCGATAGTTACCATGATGCGGCTCAAGCCAAATGCGAAAAAGCCCAAGTAAAATTTAAAAGGTTGAGCCCGGAGGGTAAAAACTACACCTGCATCATTGATGCTGCCAAAACTGGAGAATTTGACGTGCTCGCCCTGGGCTCTCGCGGGCTTGGTGCGGTTGCAGGCAGTATTATCGGCAGCGTTTGCGAACGTGTTGTCCGGCGCACGCCCATTGATGTGCTCGTAATCAAAGACCGCAAAACAAGCATTGGTGATGGACCGATCGTTGTTGGAATTGATGGCTCGCCCCAGTCATTCGGAGTTCTCAAATCCGCACTTATGATCGCCCGTCAAACTGGCGCGGACGTGCACGCAGTTGCGGCTTACGATCCTTATTATCACTACGTTGCCTTTAACAAGATTGCCGGTGTTTTATCTGATGAGGCGGGAAAAGTGTTTCGGTTTAAGGAGCAGGAACAGCTGCACGAAGAACTGATCGACGATGGCATTGCCAAGATCTACCAATCGCATCTTGCCATCGCCAAAACTGTGGCCGAAGAAGAAGGCGTCGACATCATCTGTGAGCTGGTTTCAGGAAAACCGTTTCAGGCGATCCGCAAATATCTCGAAAAAGTTGACGCAAGCCTGTTGATGGTGGGCAAAGTTGGCGTTCATGGTGATGAAGAACTCGACATCGGTGGCACCACGGAAAACCTGTTGCGGATGGCACCGTGCCACATCTGGATTGGCCAAAAGACCCATTATCCTTCGCTTGATGTTATCGCTGAAGAAACCATCATGTGGTCTGACGAAGCCGATGCGATGATGTCGCGCGCGCCTGATTTTGTCCGTGGCATCGCCCGCACCTCGGTTATTCGCCAGGCCCATGCAGAGGGACATACATTCATCACCAGCCGCTTTGTTGAAGATGTGATGAAAAAAATGATGCCGGGCGGAAATTCCAACAGTGATGAAACACCGGTCAGCTCAGGTTTTGACCCGCTCGCCTGGAATGACGCAGCAACGGCCCTGCTGGCCACGCTCGACGACAAGGCGTTGCAGGAAAATATTCGACTGAGAGCAGAAAAGGCCGCGCGCCGTGATGCCGCCAGCGAAGTGTTGCCGCAACACGTGCAGCCTTTTGTTGCCGAGATTTCCCACAATGATCTGGAGTGGGCAGCAGCCTATCTTGCCCGACTGCAAAGAGTGCCGGAAATATTTCGGTTCAAAGCCAGGCAAACCATTGAAGATTATGTGCGCGCAAACGGTGAAGTTCGCGTTGATGGTGAGGTTGCCGAAGGGGGATTTGCCAAAGCGCGAAAAGCCATGTGCCCGGAGCCTGATGCAACCGAGCGCGATCATGACTAGACCAAGCCCTAATCCGGTAGAGGCACCTTTTCTTGTCGCCTTCAATTTGACAAAGCGGTGCAATCTTTCGTGCGCGCATTGTTATCTTGATGCTGAAATTCTGAAAAATGGCAGCACCGATGAATTGTCCACTGACGAGGTAAAAAGGGCCATCAGTGACATCGCTAAAGTTGGGCCGGAATGCATGATTGTATTGACCGGTGGTGAGCCGTTGCTGCGCCCGGACATCGAAGAATTGTCAGCCCACGCCAGCAAACTCGGGCTGATGGTCGTCATTGGATCCAACGGTATTACTTTGACGGCGGAGCGGGTAAAGCGTCTGAAAAAATCCGGCGTTGCCGGTATAGGTCTGAGTATCGATTCACTTGACCCGCAAAAGCATGATGATTTTCGCGGCCGCAGAGGCGCCTGGTTAAAAACCATGGCCGCCATAGATGCATGCCGCAGGCAAGGTCTCGCTTTCCAGATACATTTTTCGGTTACTGATCATACCGCAGATGAAATTGATGACATGATCAGCTTTGCCCGGCAGGCGCAGGCCCTTGTGCTCAATGTGTTTTTTCTGGTGTGCACCGGGCGTGGCGAAAAATACACCGATATTTCAATTGAAAATTACGACAAGGTGCTCAAGCGTGTTGTCGAGGCTGCTCACGATGAAAAGCAATTGATGGTGCGCGCCAAATGCGCCCCGCATTTCAAGCGACTGGCGCTGGAACTCGACCCGGAATGGCCGATCACCATGGCCCATGGCTATGAAGCCGGTGGCTGCATTGCCGGCACACGATATGCCCGCGTCACACCCGAAGGCGAGGTTACTCCCTGTCCGTTCATCGAAACCTCCGGCGGGTCTTTGCGTCACAACAGTTTTTCTGACATCTGGCAGGATGGTGAGATTTTTACCGCCCTGCGCCAACCGCAACTGGAAGGGCGGTGCGGGATTTGTGAATTTCAAAAACTGTGTGGCGGTTGTCGCGCCCGGCCGCTGGCGCGCTCAAACAATCTCATGGGCGAAGATTTTCTGTGTTCATACCAGCCGCAAAACGGGGCAATCATCGAAGTTTTGAAAACCGGTGAGACCAGCCTTAACTGGACAGACGATGCGCAACAACGCGTTGCCCGCATACCCGGTTTTGTTCGCCGTATGGTCAAAAATCGCGTCGAGGCGGATGTGCGCTCAAAGGGCGGATCAACCGTCACGGCAGATGATCTTTCGCGTCTGGCTAATGAGCGGTTCAAAAATGGTTTGCCGCCGGGCATCAAAAGGCCTGAGGTGTCATGACATACGATGTTGCCATAATCGGCGGAGGCATTTCCGGCCTGACCACAGCGTATGACCTGCAGCGAAGTGGCCGCCGGGTTATTGTTCTCGAACGCCAGCAAACTGTTGGCGGCAATGCCATATCCCAGCGCATCAATGGTTTTTTGATGGAACATGGTCCCACCACCCTCAACACCGCGGTGCCGCAAGCACTGGAATTGACAAAAAATCTTGATATTGAAAACCAGCGGCTTGATCTGGGCCCCGGCGTGCGCAAGCGCTACCTGCGCCATGGCGGTACTTTGCACGGCATTGGAATTAATCGCACGGGTTTCCTGATGTCGCCCTATCTGTCTGTTCGTGGGCGGCTTCGTCTCATGACCGAGATACTACGCCCGCGCAAAACAAGTAACGAAGATGAAAGCATTCACGCCTTTATATGCCGTCGCTTTGGTATCGAGTTTGCCGAAAAAATCATGGCACCGCTGGTGGCTGGAATTTTTGCGGGGGACGCCCACAAGCTATCTTTGAAATCAGCCTTTCCCAAATTGATGAAAATGGAACAGGAATTTGGTTCTGTCACGCGAGGTGTTTTTAATGCCGGACAAAGTGGTGAACCGGGTAAAAGACTGTTTTCGTTTCGCGATGGTATCGCAACATTGCCACGGATGCTGGCCAACTCGATGGCCGGTTGCATTAAAACCGACACAGCAGTCAAATCCGTTTCAAAACACCCGCAAGGCTACAGGATCGAGACCCACAGATCAGGTGACCTGACCGCCAGAACAATTGTCTTTGCCGTTCAACCTCATGTCGCCGCCAGCCTGCTTGAGCCTTTGGATGAGCCAGCTGCAACAGCCGCAGCCGAGATTGATGCCCCCCCTCTTAGTGTCATTTTTCTGGCCTATGCCCGCCAGCAGGTTGGCCACCGCCTTGATAGTCTGGGGTTTTTGAGCGTGGCAGGGTCCGGGGGAATTATCAACGGTGCGCAGTTCCCTTCGACCATGTTTGCCAATCGGGCTCCCGATGGGTTTGTCTCGATTTCTGCTTATGTGGGCGGCAGTAACAACCATGATGCCGCCTGCCTGAACAGCAATGACCTCAGTTATCTGGTACATCGCGAACTGTCAGACCTGTTGGAAATCAGTGGTGAACCGGTTTTTTCGCGCTGCCGTCAATGGACCCGCAGCTTACCGCAATATGAGATCGGGCATAGCGGTAAAGTTTCAACCATAGAGACTTTGCACCAACGCCAGCCTGGATTATATGTCACCGGGAATTATCTCGGTGGTGTGTCTGTCGGCAGTTGCATAGAACAAGCACGGGCAACTGCGAGCAAAATTAACCGTTCCCTGCCTGATGTCGTACACGTAGCGCCCGCGAATGCCAGATCGGGAATTTCCGCCAGAGCATAAGTGTTCATACCGCGCAGGCAAATTCGTCGGCGGCACCATTTGCAATTTGCCGCAAGGCCGGCTCATTGAGAATATGAATACAATCGCCACACTCGCAGGCTATCATTTTAAGCTGTTTCAGTTTTGTGAAAGCACGTGAAAGTGTTTCCGGTCTCAAGCCCATATAATCTGCAATATCAATTCGATTTAAAATCAGGTTTATGAGTTTGCCACGCTCTGCAGCCTGGCGGCTACGGCATTCAAAAATAAATGAGGCGAGCTTTTCAACCGCAGACTTGCGGGCAAGGTCCACCGAATGATTGGCTGTTTGACTGCAACACCTGAATTTACCATCCATCAGGCTCGACCAGGCTTGCGGATTTTCCTGTCGCAGTTTTTCCAGATCCACTGCATTGAACATCTGTACCTGGCCGGGAAGGAGGCAACATAACGAGCCCCCGCTTCCTCGTATCTGACTAAAATCCAGGACTTCCCCTGCCAAAAATATCGTCGAAATGGTTCGTCGGCCGTCTTTGAGAAAATGTTGCAAGCCAGCCGCACCGCTGGAAATAATGATAATTGGATAAGGTGGACGCCGGACATTTTCCAAAGCGTTTTCAATATCGGTCAACTGATAAGGTAGCCGTGCAAGGGGATTGTCATTATCTTCTGCTAAAGCCATACAGGTAAAAGAGCCCGCAGCCTCACCCCCACGCTGCGCGGCGGTGAAATTTTGCATTCCAGCCTCCTTTTATTGAAGAATAATTCGATGCCGGTACTATTGTCGTTCCGGCCCGCTTTTTCTTTGATCAAGGTCAAAAAAACCGTTGTTTTAACCGTGCCAGACTGACAAATGAGGGGTTGAGCTAAAAGTCAACCGAGTTGACGCGTGGCTGCTCTGGAACTACCTTGCAGGAAGTTGAGCCCATGGGAACTTACGGATGATCAGGCTGTTTGATACTGGAAGAGGTCAAAATGAAATCTGCAAAACTTGCCATACGCAGCCTGACATTGCTGTCAATCTATCCGTTATTGACCATCACCGCCTTCGCATATGATGCGACGTGGTACAAGACAGACTTCTGGGCTGGTGAATACCCCCACGGGTTTACACTGGAACAAAAGGTAACGACCCTGATCCGGGCGGCACCCGATCCGCAAGCACCCATGACCATCAAGTGCACGATGAAAAAAGGTGCCACCTACCATCCCTGGAACGGTGAACGTGTTACATCCTCAATGCTGGAATTTATCAGCTATATTCCCATAGAGATTTTTGTGATCAAGAAACCGGCCACATTCACACTGCGCAACGAACAAACCGACAGTGACGAGAAGATCACGTTTGGTGTGGGCGATGAATGGACCTATCTGACCTATTATGCTGAAGGCATGTTCAAGATGGCCTTCAAGGGCACGGCCTATACAGCCGATCAGGATTTGATGGAAGCTTCGCTGGAAAAAGACATCAAGGCCACAACAAAGGTGCGCTTTGTCGACGAGTGGATGAAGTTGACCTGCGCCAATGGCGCGTCAGGCTGGTTGCTTTTGGGCGATGTCCTGGGCAAACCTTTCTATGGCAGCCCGAACTTCGTCGAATTTGGTGTTGCCAAAGACAAATAACTGATTGCAGTCGGGAGGTGAAACCGATGCCGGATCAGTTTTGCCTGCAGAATAATGTGCGCGCATTTTGTATGACAATAGATGGCAAAATTTCCATCACTTCCTTGTTCTTTACGGGTGTTTCAAAGTTGGATGCGGTTTTCCAGAAATAACCGGACGGGTTTTCGCAGTTCAAACTCACTATGCCATCGAAGTCGACTGTCTTGCCTTCGCCATGGATATAAACGTTGATTTGCCCGGTTTCACCGGAGCTGACAGCGGTGCCCCACCAGTTGTTTTGATAGACGCCTTCAATCGGCTCGTCATATAAAAAGACACTGTTGGCTTCGCCGCGCTCGCCCACGGTCCAGGCGTTCGCCGGAGTGATCAGGATCAGGCAGCTGATGGCCCCAAGCATTGCGACCCGAAATATATTCATGATCATGTGTCCTTCTGGTGATCAATAGGCAATGGTATAGTGCCGCAATTTTTACCTGCCAACCAATCAGGAAATGATTGGTCGAGGCGTGTTCGTTAAAACCGGACTACCCTTTTGGGTTGGAAATTCTGTTTGGGGCATCGCGAACATGGGCGCGCATGAGTGCGGTTGCCTGCGCGGTTTTGCCCGCCACCATTGCGTCAAAAATCTGCTCATGTTCACTCCACACCTGGGCCGTCATGCCGGGGTGCTGCAAGACTTTGCTCATTGACCTTTGCAGATGCCGCCAGTTCAAATGCATCGTGTCGATAATGATGGCATTGCCACTGAGTTGATAAATCAGTGAATGAAAATCTATATCCGCCTGCAAAACCGCCTGACTTTGAGCGGCCTCAACACAAGCCTTGCCGCGGGCTATAATTTCGCGGCCCTCTGCAATGTCTTTTTCAGCCATACGTTTGATAGCCAGTTCGACGGCAAGCGGATCTATGGCCGCGCGAAACTGGTAAATTGCATCAAACAGCTTCTTGTCAACCGCAGCCACAACAACGCCGCGCCGACCGGTATCTTCAACAAAGTTTTGTGCTTTCAGCATGGTAATTGCACTGTTCACCGGCTGGCGTGAAACATTGAGTTGGGCTGCCAGATGGTCTTGCGATAATCGCGTGCCCGGTGTCAAAGACCCGGTGCAAATTTCGTCCAGGATTGCTTCATAGGTCATTTGTACCAGCGATTTTGCCGGTGTCAGTGTTTCCATTGAAAACTTTTCCCCTGACGGTTGAAACTATATGTCTGCTTGACACTATAGCGGCAAAACAGCATTCTGTATACGAAATTTGGTATGCGAAATGACAGGGAGATGGGTTATGGCGTCAACGGCAATCAGAATTTTGCTGGCAAAAGTTGGCCTTGATGGCCATGACCGTGGCATCAAGGTCGTTGCCCGAACTTTGCGCGATGCCGGCATGGATGTGGTCTATTCCGGGCTTCACCGCACCCCGGAAGAAGTGGTCACCGCCGCTGTTCAGGAGGATGTGGACATCCTCGGCGTTAGTCTTTTGTCTGGTGTACAGCTAACGGTTTTCCCAAAAATATTTGCTCTGTTGAAAGAAAAAAATGTCAACGATTTGATCGTTGTCGCTGGCGGCGTTATGCCCGATGAAGATGTTGTTGCCATCAAAAAAATGGGTGTGGCTTTGGTGATGCTGCAGGACACCCCGCCTAAGGAGATCATCGCCTCGCTGCAACAACTGGTTGCCGAGCGCGGCCCCAGGTAAGGATAAAGATTATGGAACAATGGTCATTCCCGCCAAAATACGATGACAGCTATATGCCGCCGCCTGACAGCCGCTACTGGTTTACGGCGCGCGAAACAATGCCCGCAGGCGAACGCGAGGGGCATATTTTAAAGCGGCTACAGGAGGTTTGCGCTTACGCTTATGAAAACGCGGGCTTCTACCGTACCAGATGGGACGAGGCAGGGTTTCATCCCTCGCAGTTGAAATCATTGGAGGATTTTGAGGCCCGCGTTCCGGTTATCAGAAAAGCTGAAATACGCGCGTCACAGGAAAATCACGCTCCCTTTGGTGATTACTTATGTATTTCGCAAAAAGAGATTTATCATATTCACGGCACTAGCGGCACTACCGGTACGCCGACAGCTTTCGCCATTGGTCGCGAAGATTGGCGATCTATCGCCAATGCCCATGCCCGTATTATGTGGGCGATGGGCATGCGGCCCGG
>CAZJUF010000038.1:0-12993 GCA_964549055.1 uncultured Hyphomicrobiales bacterium
CCCCAGGGTATCCTTATCGGGTGGTTGGGCGGGGGAGCGCGCTGGCTTCAGGACTTGTCAGACCAAGCGCTCAACGCCGGGGGGCAGATGTTGATTCGCGAATGCGCAATGTCGCTTTAAGCTCAATTCTTGCGGGCGACTTACCTGAGGAATTCAGCCGGTTGAGCAATGAAGTAGCGGCAAGCTCCCCCATTTCATAAAATGGCACACTCATGGTGGTAAGGGAGGGGGTTACATGGCTGCCAATGCTCAAACCATCTATCCCGGCAATGGAAAGATCGCCGGGCACGTTGATGTTGCTGCGCTGGCATTGAAAAATTGCACCGCAAGCAAGAATATCATTGCCGCAAATTATAGCGGTGGGCTTGGGTTGGCGCTGCATCAGGGTTCGTAAAGCAGCGCGTCCGGCTTCAAGCGTATAGGGGCATTCAAGATATTGTTCGGCATTGAAATGCAGACCGTTTCGCGTCAGGCCGGATTTAATTCCCTGAACACGCGCTCGGGCGCGGTCATTGTCTGTGGTAATGCCAGCGATAATGCCAATACGCTCATGGCCAAGCTGGGCCAGATGATCAACGATGGTTTCGCCGGCGCGCCAATTATCAAAACCGACATTGGGATGGTCAATGCGGTCATCATATGAGTAAGTATTGACGTAGGGCTTGGCGCTGTTTTCAAGCAGATCATAAACTTCTTGTGCGCGCTGGTTTCCCACCAGTAAAATTCCATCGACGCCACGGATCAGCAATGTGCGAACCTCTTCGGCCTCCTGCGCAAGATTGTAATTGGAGCTGGCCAGCAGGAGCGTGTATTTATTTTCCTGGAGTTTGGTCTGCAGCCCGCGAATCAGAGTGGAAAAAATTGCGTTATCGATAGTGGGAACAATTGCGCCAATGGTCATGGTGCGGCGCTGCACCAGGGCGCGGGCGTTGCCATCGGGAACATATCCGAGCTCGGCAATGGCGGCTTCAATTTTCTGACGCAGAACCGGGCGTACCATTTCAGGGCTATTTATGGCCCGCGAGACAGTGGCGATAGATACGTCAGCAAGACGTGCGACATCGCGCACGCTCATACGCCGGGTGGATTTTTTCTCAGCCTGCACGAGCTCAAACCATTTGTTGTTGCCGGGATGATTTTGTCTTTGAGCTACAATTATATCAGATTTAAGAGTTTTTGAACCATAATTGTGTTGTCAACGGCTGCGAGTGCCAGTTTGCTCTTGAAAAGGTAAATAAGTGCGGTCACAGTCGACGGGTTCCGATTCGAATGTTTAAAATCGCGGACTACCCTTGGTATTTGACCCCACCACCCGAGCGGAAGGTATCCCAATGGAAAAAGGTAGTAATCGTTTTAAGAAGTTACTGGCTAGCGTAAACAGAAAACTGGAAAAATCATCGAAGACCAGCGGCGGGCTTGCCTCCTTTGCCCGACATTTCTTTGCCAATGGAAATGAAGATGATTTTGTTGATTATACGCCTGAAGAAATTGCCGCTATTGCGCGTTCGGCTTTTGAGTTTCGCAAGCAAAGGCAGCTGGGCAAAAGCAAAATCCGCATTTTTAATCCGGAAGAGAAAAAAAATGGCTGGAGCGGTTCGCATACGGTCATCGAGATTCTTAATGATGATATGCCGTTCCTGGTCGATTCTGTTCTTGATGAACTGGCGGAGAGCTCGATATCTATTGTTATGCTCGTGCATCCGGTGGAGAAACTTATACGCCAGGTAAAAACCGGCGATATTGCCAGTACGGGCAAGGGGACGAGTGAGGTCAGGGAAAGCTTCATCCATATTCATGTGGAACGTATCGGCAGTAAAACCAGGCGTGAGGACCTGCTCAAACGTCTGCAAGATGTCCTCAAGGAAGTTCGGCTGGCGGTTATTGACTGGACGGCCATGCTCGACCGGGTCCAAAAAGTTATCGATGAATACAAGCAGGTGCCGCCGCCGATACCGGTTGATGAACTTGCTGAATCCCTGGAGTTTTTAAACTGGCTTATTGATGGCCATTTTACCTTTCTCGGCATCCGGGAATATACCTTTGAAGGTGGGGCAGACACTGGCGATCTGGTAGCGATCAAAAGATCATCGCTGGGAATTTTGCGCGATTCAAACGTGGAAGTTTTGCGCCGTGCCGGAAAAATGGTGTCAATGACACCTGAAGTGAGAGATTTCCTGCAGGATCCCGCACCGTTAATCATTGCCAAAGCCAACGTTAAGGCCAAAGTCCATCGCCGCACTCATATGGATTATATCGGCATTAAAATGTTTGATGCCAAAGGCAGGCTTAAAGGGGAACTCAGGCTGATCGGGCTTTTCACCTCTGTCGCATATACAAGAAGCGTCAAGGCTATTCCAATATTGCGGCGAAAAGCCTTGCGCATGATTGATGCAAGCGGTGTCGGGCGCGATGGTCACAGTGGCAAAGCGCTACAGAACATACTGGAAAACTATCCACGCGATGAACTGTTTCAAATAGATGATGAAACCCTGTTGCAAAATGCCCTTGGCATGTTGCGCTTGAGCGATCGGCCGCGAACGGCTGTTTTTGTGCGCAAAGACAAGTTTGATCGTTATGTTTCAGCTCTGGTGTTTGTACCGCGCGAGCGCTTTAATACCGATGTGCGGGTAAAAATCGGCGATTTTCTGGCCCAGGCCTATGATGGCCGTGTGTCCGCTCATTATACCTCTTATCCCGAAGGAACTCTCACTCGTATTCAATATATTATCGGCAGAAACGAAGACGAAACGCCGTCTCCCGATACAGCCGATATGGAAGTGATCATAGAGGGGTTGACCCGGACCTGGTCTGATAATCTTATTGCCGCCATCAAAGCGGAAGAAAGTGGCGCTGAAGCGCGGGCGTTGATAAAAAACTACGCAAAAGCATTTTCACCCGCCTATCAGGACGCTTTTTCTCCCGCTCAGGGGCTTGCTGATATCGGGCGCATGGAAGACCTTGACGATATTGGTGGCCTGTCGATTGAATTTGCCACCAATGTGCAGTCGGACGAAGACGCTAACATCCGTTTGAAACTATATCACTGTGGTGGACCCATCCCGCTCAGCGACCGTTTGCCAATTCTGGAGAAAATGGATTTTCGCGCCATTAATGAGCGCTCCTATAAAATCACCCGGGGTGAAGGCGCCAGCTGTGATGATGTGTGGGTGCATGACATTATTCTGCAACATGTAAAGGGGCAGAATGTACAGCTTAAAAAGCTCAAAGACCCGCTGGAAGCGTGTTTCATGGCAGTCTGGAACGGGCAGGCTGAAAACGATGGCTATAATGCACTGGTTCTCAACCAGGGTTTTGGCTGGCGTGATGTGGCAATGCTGCGCGCCTATGGCAAATATCTGCGCCAGGTAGGCGTTGGGTTTTCTCAAACATATATGGCTGCAACACTTGTTAAGCATGGTGCGATTGCAACCTGGCTGGTAGACCTGTTTCACACCAGATTTGCAACCCGCCCGGCCCGTGGCGCAACATATAACAAGGCGCGCGAAAACTCTATTCTGTCTCAGATTGAAAATGCTCTTGGCGATGTTTCCAGTCTTGATGAAGATCGTATCATCCGGCATTTTTCCAATGTTATCACGGTGAGTTTGCGGACCAATTTTTACCAGACCGGTGAAGATGGACTTGCCAAACCGACCATTGCTTTCAAACTTGACAGCAAGGCCGTTGACGGGTTGCCCGAGCCGCGGCCCTATGCCGAGATATTTGTTTATTCACCTGATGTTGAAGGTATTCACATGCGCTTTGGAAAAATCGCGCGTGGGGGTCTCAGGTGGTCGGACAGACATGAGGATTTCAGAACCGAGGTTTTGGGTCTGGTTAAAGCGCAACAGGTTAAAAATGCGGTGATTGTGCCGGTCGGCTCCAAAGGCGGATTTGTTCCCAAAAAGCTGCCGCAGGCAGGTTCAAGAGAGGAAATTCAGACGGAAGCCATCCGCTGTTACAAGTTGTTCATTTCAAATCTGTTGGACCTTACCGATAATCTTGACGGGCAAAAGCTCATACCGCCAGCAAATGTTTTCCGTCATGATGGTGATGACCCCTATCTTGTTGTTGCCGCCGACAAGGGCACGGCGACATTTTCAGACATTGCCAATGGTATTTCTGAGGCACGAGGTTTTTGGCTCGGCGATGCCTTTGCCTCAGGTGGCTCGGCAGGCTACGACCACAAGAAAATGGGAATTACCGCACGCGGTGGCTGGGAAGCGGTCAAGCGACATTTCCGTGAAATGAACATTGATTGCCAGAGCACGCCATTTACGGTTATCGGTATCGGCGATATGTCGGGCGATGTGTTTGGCAATGGCATGTTATTGTCAAAACAGACAAAAGTGATCGCAGCTTTTGATCATCGCGATATTTTTATCGATCCTGACCCTGATCCCGCCACATCATTTGTCGAGCGCAAACGCCTGTTTGCCCTGCCACGCTCAAGCTGGAAAGATTATAAATCGGCACTGATCAGCAAGGGCGGTGGTGTTTTCAGCCGGTCAGAAAAATCGATCCCACTCAGCGCTGAAATCTGTGCGATGACCGGGCTCAAAACCAAATCGGCCACACCCAATGAGCTGCTTAAAGCGTTGCTGAAAAGCGAGGCTGATTTGTTGTGGTTTGGCGGTATTGGAACGTACGTCAGGGCAACGACAGAAACCGATGCCGATGCCGGTGATCGCGCCAACGACATTATCCGGGTTACCGCCAAAGACCTAAAATTCAAGATGATTGGCGAAGGTGCCAACTTGGGCATGACCCAGAGGGCACGCATCGAGTTTGCGCAAAACGGTGGCCGCATGAATACCGACGCGGTCGATAATTCCGCCGGGGTTAATTCTTCTGACCTTGAGGTCAATATCAAGATCGCCCTCGGATCGGTCGAAGCTGCCGGTAAACTTACCCGCAAGGACCGTAACAAGTTCCTGGCCAAAATGACCAAACAGGTGGCCTCTTTGGTTTTGCGCAATAATATTCAGCAAACCCTCAGCATCTCTTTGGCGGAGTTTCGCGGTGTTGACGAAATTGGATTTCAGCAACGCTTGATGCGGTCACTGGAAAAACGCAACCTGCTTGACCGCGAGGTTGAGTTTTTACCAACGGACGCTGAAATTCAGGAACGCCAGATTGCCGGAAACGCATTGACGCGGCCGGAATTATCGGTGCTGCTAGCCTATGCCAAAATTGTCCTCTATGACGATCTTCTGGCCACAGATGTTCCTGATGACACTTATCTCGGCGCTGAGTTGATGCGCTATTTTCCTGAAACATTGCAGAAAACTTATCCCGACGCCATTCAGGGCCACAAGCTGCGCCGGGAAATTATTGCAACCATGCTGGCCAACAGTATCGTCAATCGTGGCGGGCCCACCATCATCAGCAGATTGATGGATGAAACCGGTGCCGATGTTGCCGCTATCACTGCAGCCTTTGCCATTGCGCGTGACTGCTTTGGACTGACCGATCTCAATGGACGCATTGATGCGCTTGATAACAAGATAGATACCGCCGAGCAGACCAAACTGTATGTAATGGCGCAAACGCTGATGCGCGATCAACTGGTGTGGTTTTTGCGCAATACGCCAACCACAGGCGGGCTGGAAAAAGTTATCGGCCATTACCGTAGTGGCCTGGCTGAGCTTGAGACTTCGTTGAGTGAAATTTTACCCGAGACAATGAACAGCGATCTTGTGCAGGTTGAAAAAAAGCTGGTGACCAAAGGTGTGCCGGCGAAATTTGCCCGCAAAATTGCTTCATTGGGTGTTCTGTCACGCGGGCCTGATATTATTTATGTGGCTGAGCGTTCGGGCAAAAAGCTTGTGGATGTGGCAAAGGTTTTCTTCGAACTGGGAGCCGATCTTAAAATTGACTGGTTGACCAAAAAGGCGGATGAAGTTTCTTCGACGGAATATTTTGAACGCCTGGCACTTAACCGCATCATCGATAATATGTATGATGCCCAGCGCGCTATTGTGCGCGAGATTCTCACTGGAAAAGCGCCCGCGGCAAAAGCCTTCAAGACCTGGAAAAAAGAAAATGCCGTTGTTTTTCAACGTACCCAGCAGGCGGTGAATGAAACGGTTGAGACCGGGGATTTGACTTTGGCCAAGCTGGCGGTGGCCAGTGGTCATTTGCGTGATCTTGTTACCGGATAATGTGACGGATTATTCGACCCAGCCTTTTAGAGCTGCCGATAGAAGGGCTTGCGGCAGTTCCATCAGTTTCGGCCCTGTTGTCCACAACAGATGACAGGTGATTTGTCGACCCGGGAATATGCTGGAGAGCAGATGTCTGTAAACAGCCATCTGTCGCAGATAATCGCCTGAGATCGCTTCAGGGCTGTCGGCGACATTGCGGTCGGTTTTAAAATCTATCACGACCACCTGATTGTCACGCACAATAAGGCGATCGACACGTCCGGAAACTTTCACCGGGCGATCGCGGCCAATCAATTGCACCTGACCAACTATTGGCACTTCACTTAATCCGTGTACATCAAACAGATATGAAAATTCTTCTGTGGCTAAAACGCATTGAACGTCTTCAGCAATCCGGTTGCGATCGGATTGCGATAAAGTGGGTGCCGAGCGCGCCAGAAACTGTTGGCAAAAATCGCTGTAGGTGTCTCGATTGGCACCGGGTGCATATTCTAACAGCTTGTGAATAAGCCGCCCGCGCAGGTAAGGCTCCTGTGGCGGTGTCTGCAGAGGCGAAGGTCTTAAGGTTGCCGGTGCCAGATCGCGCTCATTGCCGTCGGGTTCTTCAGCCCCGCCTAATCGTGACGGACTGATAAGATCGATTTTCTGCGCCTCGGGCTTCACCGGCTGTTGCGCCCAGGGCGGCGGCGTTTGTGCGGAGGAAACCTGATCATCGTTTTCGTGCGTATCCAACGGCTCGACTGTTTGTTCACCGCTGAGACGCCAACCGATAATATTCCCCTGCGCATCCAAAATCTCATCTGCGTGAGGTTTTAAAGCTTGCGAGACAAGATGATACCAGCTGCTCGGTGAGGACGCGCGTTTGCTTTCATACCCGGCAATATAAAGCCGGTCACGCGCCCGCGTCATCGCCACGTATAACAGGCGGTTGTATTCTGCCATTTCTGCCCGTTGAATGTCATCAAGGCACTGTTTCACCGTATTATTTTGAAACGACTTATTCGCGCGCCAGATAAGAAGTTCCTGTATTTGCCCGCCCTCTTCTGTAAATTCCGTGGTCAGAATACTGGCGCGCTTGGTGTTGTCGGGCACCTGATGGCAGGTGTCGGGCAAAATGACGATATTGGCTTCAAGACCCTTGGCACCATGAACCGTCATGATGCGCACTTCATTGCGCCCGTGTTCCATGTCGCGTTTGGCATCAACATCGCTGGCACCAAACCAGGCAACAAAACCCTGCAGTGACGGCGTACCGGTTTTTTCATAGTCAAGACTTAAGGACAGGAACTCATCAATCGGATCGTTAGCCTCAAGGCCGAGGCGCTTGACAAACTTGTGACGGCCGTTGTCAGCATTTAAAATTTGCGCGAAAAATTCATAAGGCGGCACTTTGTCGGCGCGCAAGAGCAGGGCAGTCAGTTGGTTATGGATTTCTGCAAAACCCGATGTTGCCAATGCTCTCCACAAGCTCGATTTTCGCTTATGGGCGAGCTCAAACAAATCATCTTCACCCAGACCAAACAGTGGCCCTTTGAGGACGACGGCAAGGTTGAGATCATCTTGTGGCAGCAACACAAATCGTGCCAGTGCGAGTAAATCCATTATGGCCAGTTGCTGTGACAATCGCATGCGGTCGATACCGGCGACAGGAACATCGCGCTCCTTCAACGCTTCGACCATGGCGTCGACAAAATTATTGCGCCGTCGCACCAGGATCAAAATGTCACCGGCACGCACGGTACGACCGCGCGGTGTCAGGGGTTCTTTGTCAATCCAGCCTTTAATGGTTGCCGCTATCTTGTGCGCCAGCTTAACACGCGGGCTGGCGGTGCTGACGTAATCGAGTGGTGCATCCCAGGGGTCTTTTTCATCTTCCTCACCGGGCATTTCCGGTGGCCAGATTTCCACCAGCCCGGCGTGGCCATGGCGAAATGCCTCATGCACAGGCGGGGCACCAAAGCTGGTCATGCCTTGCGCTGCTGCTTCCTGCGCAAAGGTCAGATCGACAGCCTCCAACACTTGCGCGGTTGAGCGGAAAGAAACGGTCAGCTCGACCTTTTCGAAATCATGGTCAACGAACCCGGCGCGGCGCTGGAAATGACGGCGCATGCGATCGAACTCTTCGGGGCTCGCACCCTGGAAGCTGAAAATGGATTGTTTTTCATCACCGACAGCGAAAACGGTACGCACCGGATTGCCAACACCAACGCCTGCAAAAAATTCGTTGCTAAGGGCTGAGACAACCTGCCACTGATCCAGATTGGTATCCTGAGCTTCATCAACTAAAATGTGGTCGATACCACTATCAAGCTTGTACAAAACCCAGGCGGCGGCCTGGGTCTGTGACAATAAATCTGCTGTATGCTGGATCAGGTCATCATAATCGAGCAGGGCGCGGTCATTTTTTGCGACCTCGTAATTTTCCAGTATTTTATCGGCGAGGTTTAAAAGACTGCCAGTGAAATCAGCGATGCGAACCGAGGCGAGCTTTTCGTCAAGCTCGCTTATGCGTTCTGCTTCTTTTTCAAGATGCCGGGCGATGCCTGGTTCTTCGTCACTTATTTTTTTCGTCGCCAGTTTTTTGCGGCGATCTCCAGCCTTGGTGAAAAACAAGGACTTGTACAGACTTAATCTGTTTTCAGGATTATCGCTGCGCGCCATTGCGATCAAAGCGTCAGACTTTTCAATATCGGTTTTTGTGCCAGCGCTATAAAACTCAATCAGCGCTGGAATGATTTCAGGCAAGGTACCGCCGATGGCATTTTCCATCAGGGTGTCTTTTGTCTCCTCTGGTTCGAGGCCAAAGACGTTACGCAGCCTGACTATCATTTCGTCCAAACCACCGTGGGTACGGTGAAATGTGCGCAACAGGGATCGATGTTTAAGCACCTGGGCAATCAGGCCGTCAAAACCAGCTGCACTAAGAGCGCTGGAAACCACCTTCAGATCCTTTATTGCGTCCTCGTCAGGATTTTCAAAAATCTGGTCGCGGGCTTCATTGAGAAGTTCGCTGCCGGTGCGATCATCGAGAATTTCAAATCCCGGCGCCACATTGGCCTCGAGCGCAAAACGATGGAGGATGCGTTCGCAAAAGGCATGAATGGTCTGAATTTTCAAACCACCGGGGGTTTCGAGCGCATGGGCAAACAGCCGCCGGGCGCGAAGCAATTGGTCTGGCGAAGGTGCGGTGCCGGTGATGTCGGCAATGTCGCTTGCCAGTTCATCCTGGGCCAGCATGGCCCAGGCGGCCAATCGCTGATTGAGCCGGTTGGCCATCTCGGCAGCGGCTGCCTTGGTGAAAGTAAGGGCGAGAATTTTACCCGGATTGGCACCATCAAGCATCAACCGGATGATGCGGTTGACCAGCACGTGGGTTTTGCCCGAGCCGGCATTGGCCGATACCCAGGCAGACTTTTTGGGATCGGAAGCCAATCGCTGGCTCAGGCTGGTTTTGTCACCAAGATTTGCCATCATTCCGCATCCTCGGTGCCAAAGCGCTGCCATTCTTTTGTTCGCGCCAGATGATCGTAAGCACCTGTGAAACGTTCGAATTGCGGCGTGGTGCGTGACAAATAGGGCGTGTCAATGAGGGCGAATTGTGAAATCCGGCGGTGCAGGCCAGCCAGCGCATTTTCTGCCGCTTCATCCGGCGTGATGATTTCTGAGCGGTTTTTTTCAATAGATCTTTGTTCTCCGGCAGGTTCACCACCGGAAAGTTTGATATAGACAATTTTTGCAACTGTTTGCGCGGTTACATCTTCAAAGCCACCTCTGGTCAATATGACAGCTTCAAGTGGCAACTGCGGGCTCAGGCCGGTGAAAACCTGAGGGGCGGTTGGCACGGCACCGGTTTTATAATCATAGATGATGGCAGCGCCGGAGCGCAGCAGGTCAATTCTGTCGGCGCGGGCGCGCAAGGTGAAAGGCTCACCATCGTGATCAAAGACATACTTACCGGATACTTCGGTAAAATGTTTAGCAACATTTTGCTGGCGTTCTGTTTCGGAATTCACGAACCAGTGGGCAATGCGCTCAAAACGCGGCCACCATAATGTTGCAACACTCGGCCAGATACTGGATTTTTCAAAACTTGCCCGGCCTATTTCCAGCAATTGCTCGTAAGCATCCGGGCTGTGGGGGGAAATGTTTTTTTCGATGAATGTCTGCATCGCATCGTGGATGATGTTGCCGCGCTGGGCGGCATCGGCAGAAGCTTCCAGTTCATCGAGTTCATGCAGGTTTAAAATCCGGCGGGCATATATGGCGTAAGGATCGCGTATCCAGGTTTCGATGTCGCTGACACTCATCGAACGCGGACGTGCATCTATTGGCGGACATGGTCGCGGCGGTTTTATGGGCGTTGCCGGTGAATTGTCATCATCAAGACCTTGCGCCCAGTTGAGCCATGGCTCTGTGGCTACAAAACAGTTTTCCAGACCCAGCCCTGAGGCAATCGCTTCGAGTCTTGACAGCCAACGACTGGGAACGGTGGGGGAGCCATTGAGTTTTTGTGACCGGGTCAATATCACTCGCGGTGCTGCCACAGCCTGGGCAAAATCATGGGCCGACAGACCAATGCGGCGTTCGGGCGATTGCAGGCCAAGGGCTACATGCATGGGACGGCTGAGCCACGGGCCGGTATCGGGCAGGGCGGGCCAGATGCCTTCATTGAGACTGCCCAAAATGAGCACATCGGGTTGTTGCAACCGTGCTTCCAAAGGCCCCCAGATATGAACGCGGGCGTGGGTTCCAAAAGCGGGCCTGACGAGGGCACCCTGCATCAAGACGCCGATCATCGGCTGGTAGGATCGCGGTGTCAAAGACAGGCCGGGATCGGGCGTATGCAACAGGGTATCAAACATGTCTGCCAGCATATTACCGGCATCATCTGACCACAGAAGTACGTTGTCGCCCTGTTCAGGGCGCACGGCAAAACGCTCGCAGGCATCGATGTGGGCGCGGGTAACGTCAGCCAGCGTTGCCGGTTTTGATGCGAGGTCTTCGAGTGGTTCTGCCGCATTGCTCAGGCGCGACAACAGGTCTTCGAGATGATCCCACGTTTGGGTTGAAAACTGTTTTACACCGGGATGAACGCGGTCTCCTTTTTCGACGCGAAGTTTTTGTGCAGTCAGGTTCTGGTGCAAGGTTGATGTGCCGCTTTTCAATCTGGGACCGCGCAAGACGGCTTGTTCGAGATTGCGAACTCTGGTGCGGATATCCAATGGCTCCAGTCCCAGCCGGCACAGGGGGTGTTTGAGCAGAGCCAACAGCGCTATTGCTGAAAACCCGGACGCGGCTGCTTCAATCACCAAAGTTGTAAAGATGGCAACTTCTGTGTGGGCCAGTGGTATTCCAGCTGAATCATCGACCTTGAGATGCCAGCGCTGCAATTGAGCCGCGACGCGCCGGGCAAGGGTGCGGTCGGGAGTAACCAGTGCTACGGTTTTATCTGGTGTTTCGACCACTTTACGGATGGCAAGTGCAATCGCTGTTGCTTCTTCGCGCATGCTGGGTGCCGCCACTATGGAAATACCTGACAGGGCTTGCGTTGCCGCTTCGGCATTAATTTCAGCCAGCCGCTGTTGCCATTGATCGGTTGTCTCCCACGGGCGCAGGGCTTCGCTGACCAGAGTTGAGGTGGTGACAGCGGTGCGCTTTTCTTCAATTCCAGGTAACAAGCGAACGTCACTGCGATCAACGCCGATGGCTTCCAGCAATTGCTTCATGCCAAATTGAGGATGCTCGGGCCCAATTTTTTGCCAGGACGCCTCATCGAGGTCGAGGTCAAGACCGGGCAGGATGACTGCCCCGTTTGGCAGGTGCGCGATAGTGGATAATAATTCAGCGGTTGCCGGTATGGAGCCGGTGGAGCCTGCGGCGATGACGGGTGCATCGGGGGGGTTGCGTTTTAATCTTTCGGTCTGTGCGTTAATGACGATGTTGCGTCGCGCGCTGGGCTGGATAAATCCTTTTTCTTTCAATATCTCCGGTAAAAACTCAGTGATGATTTTCAGGAATTCCAAAGTGAGTTGCCAGTATTCCTCATAATCCTCCGGCACCAGTGTCGCCAGACCCTTGAGGTCAACACCTTCGGTGTCGGCAGCATCTAAAAGCCCGCCCAGATCAGCCGCCAGCGAGGCTGATTGTGCCGGGGTGATATTATCTACGTTTAAACCTTCGCCAGGTATTTCGCGTGCTTTTGCCCATTCCATGATCAATGGAATTAAGGTCAGCTGGCGTTCGAGTTTTGAGATTGCCGGGGGAATTTCGGGTGCGTCGGGTTCGAGAAAGAACGCATCTTCATCGACATCACCAATGGGCCTGATATCGGGCAGCAATCGCGCAGTTTCATCATCGGTTTCTAAAAAAGCATCAATCGTTGCGCGTTGCGATCTGCGGGTGGGGACCAGCAGCGTATATTTCGGCAGGAACCCGGCTGTCGGTGCTGGTGTGTCGGGGTTGGGAAAACCACCCTGCAATACCGCCCGGGCCAGACATTGGGTAAACGGTTGTCCCGGTGGAATGGTAAAAATACGAGGGGGCAGTTTTGCAGTCATGACCGGTTAAGCTTTTCCTCCGCCGCTGTAAGTGCAACAGGTGTTCCAATATGCAGCCACTGGCCCCTGAGCGCCAGCCCAAACAAGCGCTGGTTGGCCAAAGCCTCATCCCACAAAAGATTAAGTGAAAACGGACCGGTGGGTGCGCCGGCAAAAATACGCGGATGGATGAGACAGCAACCGGTGTGGACACAGGCGGCTTTCTCGCCCGTAGTGCGCTTTAACAGCTGTCCATTTGCGGCGATATTAAAATCACCATTGCCTGAATA
>CAZJUF010000039.1:0-12830 GCA_964549055.1 uncultured Hyphomicrobiales bacterium
ATAAGGATACCCTAGGGGTGGTTGGGCCGGGGAGCGGGCTGGCTTCAGGACTGTCAGGTAAGATCAAGAGTGCAGATGAAGCAGCGCTTTAATCGGTTTGAAAGATCTGCGGTGGTGTTTGGTAACGCCATGGCTTGCCAGTCCGGCGCGGTGCGCTTTTGTGCCATAGCCTTTGTTGCTCTCCCAGCCATAATGCGGAAATTGCTCGGCCAGATTTTCCATGATGCGATCGCGGGTGACTTTGGCGATGATTGAAGCTGCGGCAATTGACAAGGAACGTTGGTCACCCTTTATCAGGGTGCGCATTTCGCAGGCGAGCGCTGGTTTTCCGGTACCGTCAATCAACGCCACTGCGGGGGTGATTTTGAGATTTGCCACGGCTTTGCGCATCGCCAGAAATGTTGCCTGGAGAATGTTAAGCCTGTCAATGTCGCTGACACCAACAATGCCAATACCAACGTGGGAGGATTGCTTTATTAGGTCGAAGAGTTCATTGCGCCGTGCGGGGGTGAGCTTCTTGGAATCATTGATACCGTCTGGAATATTATCGCCATCCAGTATTACAGCAGCAGCCACAACCGGCCCCGACCACGGACCACGACCGGCCTCATCAATTCCACACACCGGGTTTAAGCCCTGTAGATAAAGATCAGCTTCAATCTGAAATGTCGGCACTGGTTTTTTATTTGCTACCATCATGATTTACTCAACGCTGCATTGACGATCTTGCGCATCAAGGTGGGCAGGGCCTGGCTGTCGAGATCGTTGATATCCACCCATGAACAGCGCTCCTCATCGGCAGCCTCTGTTAGTTTTATGCCCATGTCTGCCCGAGCCTGCCAAATCGTCATTTCCAGATGAAAATGGGTGAACGTATGTTTTACGATGTCGCAGCTTTGCTTTTGCCACTTGGTCTCAATTGGCGCATGGGCGGCGGGTTGAATTTCAGTTGCGGGCATTTGTGTTGCGTCAATCCACGGTGAAGAAGGTATTTCCATCATGGCACCCAACAGGCCACTGGGGGGGCGTTTTCGCAACAGGATTTTACCGTCTTCACGCTGGAGCCAGAAGGCGGTGCCATGGCGGCGTGGTTTGGCAGGTTTTTTCAATTTTTGCGGTAATTGTTCCTGAATTCCCTGCACCCTGGCACAGCAGGAAGATTGCCACGGACACAGGGGGCATTGTGGATTTTTGGGCTTGCACACAGTCGCCCCCAAATCCATAATTGCCTGAGCGTAATCACCGGGCCGCACATGTGGCGTCAGACTTTCTGCCAGTTCTTTCAACAATTGTTTTGAGTGCGGCAACGGTTTTTCTACGGCGAAAATACGGGCGATAACGCGTTCCACATTGCCATCCACTACAGTGGCGCGCGTATCAAAAGCAATCGCCATAATGGCCGCCACCGTATAGGGGCCGATGCCGGGGAGTTGCAAAAGCTGCTTTTGGGATTGCGGAAAAATGCCACCAAATTCGCCCATGATAATGCCAGCACATTTATGCAGATTGCGCGCCCGGGCATAATAGCCCAGCCCCGCCCACATTTTCAGCACGTCATCGAGGCAACTTTCGGCAAAATCCTTGAGGGTCGGCCAACGCGTGATAAACTTTTCGAAATAAGGACCAACCGTGACCACGGTGGTTTGCTGCAACATGATTTCGCTCAGCCAGATATGATAGGGGTCCGGTGTCTGGCCCGCGACACTGCGCCACGGCATCTGGCGGCGATGATTGTCATACCATGCCAGCAGCTGTTCGGATTTAGGGGGGGCAGGTGTTGCTTTGATGATCATGCCTCAGTGTAGTCGTCTTGGGGCTGTGCGACAATTTGCTTTTGCACAGGGTTATCGAAAAAAACCACACCTGAAGTTAATTGAGCGATAGAATTGACCATGGCATCGACCCGTAAAAAATCAACGATTTTGCAGCCCCTGCGCCAAAGCACCTGGCCGGTAATGCGCAAATCTTTCGCCAAATATGGCTTCAGTGCCTCTGATATCTTAATGAACTGGCGCGCAATCGTCGGCGATGAACTGGCTGAACGTGCTGTTCCTCACCGGATTTCGTGGCCGGGGAAATCTTCTTCTCTGCCAGCTCTTGTCGGAGCTGCGCGCGAAAAAAACGGTGGTACACTGATCGTTCAGGCCGAAGATGGGCCTTCAGCTGTTGAAATACAGTATCTGGAGTTGGAAATTGTTGAACGAATCAATGTTTTCTATGGATATTCAGCTATTATCAGGCTCAAGGTTATCCAGGGAACACCGGGGATGTCCCGCCCGTTGCAGCCGAAAAAGAGAAAAAAACTTTCCGATGAACAAAATCGCCACCTCGACAGCCTTGGCCAGACCATACACAGCGATCCCCTCGCCAAAGCACTTCATCGCTTGGGGCAGCAGATTTATGGCAAGCCCAAATAGGCCATCTTCTTTTTTAGGACGTTTTTTCACAATATTGTTCATGGACATTGTTGAGAATTACTGTCAGAAACCAACGAATTTTGCATATAAAGGGAAGCTAATATGACCATCAATCGTCGAAAGTTTATTTCAAAAACTGCAACATTGGCCGCAAGCGTTCCGATTTTCTCGGCGCTGGCGCCCACTTTGAGCTGGGCCGGCCATCCTCCAGCCCCCGGAGGCTCTGCACCTGGCAACGAACCACAGACCACGGTTTCAATTGAAGATTTGATGAAGCCCGGGCCGCTTGGTGAAATGAGTGAAGGTTCTGAAGATGCAGCAGTAACAATCGTTGAATATGCCTCACTGACATGCCCGCATTGTGCCAGGTTTCACAACACTGTTTATCCGCAGTTGAAAGAAAAATATATCGACACCGGTAAAGTCCGCCTGATCATGCGCGAATTTCCTCTTGACCGCCTTGCCCTGGCAGCTGCCATGTTGGCGCGGTGTGCAGATGAAAAACAATTTTTTGGCCTGTTAACAGTTCTTTACAAGCAGCAGCCAGTTTGGGCGAGATCTAAAGATCCTGCCACAGAATTGTTTAAGATCACCAAGCTTGCTGGTTTTACAGAAGAGAAATTTAACTCTTGCCTGCAAGACAAGAAAATTGCCCAGGGCATTGTTGACGTAAAAAATAACGGGCTCAATAATTTTCAGGTTCAATCTACCCCCACTTTCTTTATCAATGGTGTTAAATTGAACGGCGCTTTGGGTTTTGAAGATTTCGAAAAACTGGTTTTGCAGCATTTGAACAGCTAGCTTCATCGGCGGGCTCAACATAAAGGGAAACGGGATTGCAGTTTAATCGCCTTCGCCTCACGGGCTTCAAGTCCTTTGTTGAGCCGACCGACCTGCTGATTGAGCCGGGCCTGACCGGGGTGGTCGGGCCTAACGGCTGTGGCAAATCCAACCTGTTGGAAGCCATTCGCTGGGTTATGGGTGAAAGCTCGTATAAAAACATGCGCGGCACCGCCATGGAGGACGTGATTTTCTCCGGCAATTCCAAACGCCCCGCCCGCAACATGGCCGAAGTTGCTCTTTATCTCGACAACAAGGATAGAACCGCCCCCGCAGCCTTCAATGACAGCGATACGCTCGAAGTGGTGCGCAAGATCGAGCGCGATACTGGCTCTGCTTACAAAATTAACGGCAAGGATGCGCGCGCGCGCGATGTACAGCTGTTGTTTGCCGATGCATCTTCCGGCGCGCGTTCACCCGCTCTGGTGCGTCAGGGCCAGATATCCGAAATCATCGCCGCCAAACCCAAAGGCCGGCGTAAAATACTGGAAGAAGCAGCCGGAATAACCGGGCTTTATACCCGCCGGCATGAAGCCGAACTGCGCCTCAGGGGTGCGGAAACCAACTTGACCCGGCTTGATGACGTCATGGGTCAGCTGGAAATACAACTGGTCGGCCTCAAGCGTCAGGCCCGCCAGGCCAGCCGCTACCGCAATATCTCGTCAGATATTCGCAAAGCTGAAGCCATTCAGCTATATCTCAAACTCAGTGAAGCCGAAAAAGCGGTAAATCACGAAAGATCTGTGCTTGATGAGATCATGCGCGAGATTGGCACTTTGACCAAAGAAACCGCCCATGCAACGCGCCTTAATGAAGAGGCTGTGGCAAAAATAACCCCTCTGCGTCAGGCAGAAACCGTTGCCGCTGCTGTTTTGCATCGCTGCAACGTGGAGCAGGAAACCCTGGATGCCGAAGAAGCCCGCGCCGACCAGCGCCGGGCTGAATTGAAAGCAACTCTGGAGCAGGTTTCCGCTGATGTTGCGCGCGAGCAGGAAATTGTCGCTGATGCTGATGGGTTTTTAGAACGACTGGAAGACGAAAGATCAACCTTGCAGCGCGCCGAAAATTCAGAAGCTGAAAGTCTGCAAACGGCAACATCCGAAGTCGAACAGTCTCAGGCGGCTCTAAATGCCATTGAAGAAGAATTTGAACAACTGGCCACCACCATTGCATCGTTAAAAGCTGCGCGTTCAAATCTTGAAAAAAGCCTGAGTGAACTTGATCAGCGCCACATGGCTCTTGTCAGTAGTCAGCAAAAAATTATTGGCGAACGCGACCGGCTTGGGCAGGACAAAGCTGCCATCGTGGGGGCTGCCGAAGCAAAATCAAGAGTGAGCGAGCTCGAGATAAAAGCCCAGGAAGCTGAAGCCGGGATGGCAAAAGCGGAAGCTGAAAATTCGACCGCCCAGGAGGCCATCGGCCCGTTGCAGGTCAGGTTTAATGAAACCACCCGTAGTGCGGACAAGCTGCAAACAGAAGTAACTACTTTACGCAAAATTCTCAGCGTTGCCGAAGGTGATTTATGGCCACCGCTGGTCGATGCGGTTCAGGTGAAACCCGGTTATGAACGCGCGTTGGGTGCGGCCCTTGGCGATGATCTTGATATGCCCGCTGATACTGCAGCGCCTGTCTACTGGGATCAATTATCACCTCTGGATACAGCTGATGTCCTGCCCGGTGAAGCGCAACCTTTAAGTGATTTTGTCACCGCACCCGCAGCCCTTGGCCGCCGCCTTTCACATATTGGCGTGGTCGGGCAGGAGCAAGGTAAAACCTTGCAAAAGACGCTTAAAGCCGGTGTTCGACTGGTATCCAAACAGGGTGACTTATGGCGCTGGGATGGTTTTACCGCGGCTGCGGACGCACCAACGGCCGCCGCTATGCGGCTGGCTGAGCGCAATCGCCTTGATGAACTTGAAGGTGAGGCCGCAACATCGGCAAACGAGGCCGAGGTGGCCAGAAAGGCCCTTGATAGTGCGCGTGAAACCGCTGGAAAAACCGCTGCATTAGAACAGGAAAACCGCGCGTTGTGGCGCTCCCTGCAACAACAGCTTGGCCAGGCAAAAGAACATGCCAGTATATTTGAGCGCCAACAGGGTGAAAATACGGCCAGAGCGCTCGCGTTGGTTGAAAACCTTGAGCGGTTGGAAGGTGAAATTTCCAATCTCGACCAACAACGTGTCGCAGTTCGCGAAGAGCTGTCGCAAACGCCCGAAGCAAAAGAGCAGGAAAAAGAGGTTGAGTTGCGTCGTGCCGATGTGCACGAAAAGCGCAGCCGTGCCTCTGAATGCCGCGCGCTTCGCGATGGACTGGCCCGCGAAGCTGATGGCCGCCGCCGCCGCCTGGACGCCATGAACGCTGAAAGCAAGGCGTGGATTGAACGAAAGGCCAAAGCCGAAGATCAGGTAAAGGTTTTGGCAAGCCGCGCCGATGAAGCCAGAAAAGCTCTGGAAGATACGTCTGCCCTGCCTCAGTCAATCAGGGAAAGGCGTGAGAAGCTCATTCAAGCGATATCAAAAGCTGAGGCTGAGCGTAATCAGGCTGCCGACAGGCTGGCAATTGGTGAAAAAGCCTGCCTCGATGCCGCCAACCTGCTGCGCAACGCTGAAACCGCTTTGAGCGAAGTGCGCGAAAACCGGGCCAGAAACGAAGAACGCCTGCAAAATGCCCGCCAGCGCCAGCAAGATGCCATTGCGCGCATTGAAGAGGTTTTAAAATGCACCCCGGAAACGCTGTTGAGTGAAACCGGTGTCAGCGATCTTGCAAAAATGCCGGACCTTGAGACAATCGAACGCAAACTTGAGCGTATTCGTGCAGAACGCGAAAGACTGGGCGGGGTAAATCTTCGCGCCGATGAAGAAGCCGTTGAGTTACAGGAACAACTCGACACCATGAATTCTGAACGCAATGATCTTGAAAAAGCCATTGCCCGCCTGCGTCAGGGAATTTCGAGCCTCAACAGTGAAGGTCGCGAAAGACTGCTGGTAGCTTTTAAAACAGTCAACGAACATTTTGAGCGGCTGTTTACCAGCCTGTTTAACGGCGGCAAGGCGTCGTTGCAACTAACCGAAAGTGACGATCCGCTTGAAGCCGGTCTGGAGATTATGGCCCGCCCGCCGGGAAAAAGATTACAAACGCTTTCACTTTTGTCCGGTGGCGAGCAGGCATTGACGGCCATGGCTCTGATTTTCGCGGTGTTTTTAACCAATCCCTCGCCGATCTGCGTGCTCGATGAAGTTGACGCCCCGCTCGATGATGCCAATGTGGAACGGTTTTGCAATATGCTGCAGGAAATGTGCAGCGAAACAAATACCCGTTTTCTCGTCATTACCCATCATGCCCTGACAATGTCACGGGTGGACCGCCTGTTTGGTGTGACCATGGGCGAACGCGGTGTCAGCCAACTGGTGTCCGTTGATCTCGAAACCGCAGAGAGTTTCCGCGAAGCTGTTTAGCCGCCAAGCACCCCCTTCGTACGGGGCGCGCCAGATTTGTTTTATCTTCCAATCATAAGTTTATTAACCCTGTAGTGCTATTTTTTTGCCTTATTGGGCAAAAAACAACGTTTCTATCTATATCGGGGGATTTAACATTAACAATACATTATCAGGGAATGCTCTGGCAGACCGTAAAAATTTTTTATCCGGGGAACCTGCCTGCCATCTGGAGGCATTGGATTCGCACGCGATTACCGCCACCACGGACATCACCGGCACGATCATTTATGCAAATAGCAAATTTTCTGAAATCTCAGGTTACAGCAACGAAGAACTGGTCGGTCAAAATCACCGGGTTCTGAATTCCGGATATCATCCAAAATCGTTCTTCAGGGAAATGTTTCAAACGATTTCCAATGGAAATACCTGGAAAGGCGAGATTAAAAACCGCGCCAAAGACGGCTCCTTTTACTGGGTTGATACCACGATTTCACCACTTAAGGACAGTAACGGGAAAATCTACAGATATATTTCCATTCGCACAGTCTGCACCAAGCGCAAGCAAGCCGAGGAGAAGTTAAAGAGGCATTTGAATATCCTTGATACCACCTTCACCAACTTTCCCGGCGGCATCTGCGTATTTACAAAAAACCTCAAACTTCAATCAGCCAACCCGGCATTCTACAGATTGCTGGAAATGCCCGAAGACAGCTTTCCGGTTGGATCAAACTATGAGGATATCATCCGATATCTCGCCGAACGCGGTGATTACGGCACCGGCGATATAGATGAGCTGGTGGAAAACAGGGTTGAGCTGGCTCGGGTATTTGAAGGCAACTCCTTCAGAAAAGACATACGCAATGGCAGAGCTCTTGAAATCAGGAGCTGCTCGATCCCTGAAGGTGGTTTCATTGCAACCCATATGGATGTAACTGACATCGATGGCATGATTGCTAAAATTTCACTACAAAATCTACGCTTTAATGCAGCCCTTGATAATATATCCCATGGACTGAGCATGTTCGATGGCGAAAAGCGGCTTATTGTGACCAATAAAAACTATGTCGAGATGTACGGGTTATCAAATGATCTGACGCAAACCGGGACGACATTAAGCCAGATTCTGGAGCATCGCATTGCGAGTAATCTCTTCTCCGGGAACGATCCCGAGGCTTATATCAAGGAACGCAATGAGTGGATTTCCAGCGGCGTGCGTTCGAGTAAAATTCAGGCACTCAGCGATGGCCGGAAAATTTTGATTTCGCATATGCCAATGTCCGGTGGCGGCTGGCTGGCGGTGCATGAAGACGTTACCGAGCGAAAAAAAGCCGAAGCGGCAAATCTGCGTCTTGCAAAAATCGTCGAGCATTCCCTCAACGAAGTATTCGTATTTGATACCAATACCTTTAAATTTCTGCAAGTCAATGATAGCGCACGTAAAAATCTTGGGTACACCAACGACGAAATGCTCAATCTGACGGCGGTTGATCTTAAGCCTGAATTTTCAGTTCAACAGTTTGAAGAATTTCTCAAGCCTTTGAGACGGGGCGATAAGGATCATATCCGCTTTCAGACCGTCCATCGCCGCAAAGACGGATCATTCTATGATGTCGATATTATTCTGCAGGAAATTCATTCAGAAAACCCGCCTGTTTTTGCCGCGATCGTTGAAGATATTACCGACCGTAAAAAGGCCAAGGATATTCTGACGGCCCACCGTGACCGGCTACAGGATATGGTTGATATTGCGACGCTGGAATTGAAAGTCAAAGCTGAAGAACTGACGAAAGCGCTATCCAGGGAAAAGGAGTTGAACGAACTTCAAAGAAAGCTTGTGTCAATGGCGAGCCATGAATTTCGAACACCATTGACAATAATCGACGGCGCCGCGCAGTTGTTGATACGCCGTGCCGACAAAGTAACAGCCGAAGAAGCAATCAAGCGCTCCGAGCGCATCCGTGCGGCTGTGCGACGAATGACACAATTGATGGAAAGCACATTGTCAGCCGCTCGCATGCAGGAAGGAAAAGTCGGTGTCAAGATCAGAAGGTGCAAGGTTGCAGAAGTGGTTGAAAGCGCCTGCAGACGACAGCAGGAAATCAGCCCGAATCACATAATTTCCTGGGACCTGAAAGACCTCCCCGATATTATCCAGGCTGACGCCGGTGCTTTAGACCAGATATTTACCAATTTGCTTTCGAATGCAGTGAAATATGCGCCCGGTTCCACAAAAATCGACGTTGTCGGATGCCGACGTGATGAGGATGTAACTATCTGTGTACGGGACCAGGGCATCGGCATTGACAAAAACGATCTGAGCAGGATCGGCGAACGTTTTTTCCGGGCAAAAACTTCCACAGGAACGGCGGGAACCGGTATTGGCCTTAATTTAGTGAAGATCTTGCTGGAATTGCATAATGGTTCTTTCACGATAGACAGCGAGAAAGGCTGTGGCAGTACGTTTTCGGTACGCCTGCCAATTTCAGGACCGGAAAAACCGCCGATATTGGATGCAAATGTAGCTTAGTGCACCTCTCGACCATATTAAACCTCGTTTTTTCAACAACTTAACCGTGATTTACAATGCTTGACAGCCGCGGTTCGGCAACCTATTGTGCGCGCGTCTTGCAACATAGGGTTTTTACCCGATGTCTTGGTTCGTGTTTGGGGATATAAAATGGCTGAAAACACCGGTAAAAATGCCGGTAATATGAAGGCCAGCGATAGCCGTCAACCAGACCCGCAAAAAGATGATCGGTTGAAAGCATTGGAAATCCGGTTGCAAGCGGCGCGCGCACGTGGCAAACAAGCAGAGAAACCTCCTTCACGCGGGGTTGCGTTAGGAAAAGCTTTCCGGTTGGTGAGCGAATTGGTTATTGGCCTCGTTATTGGCGGGGTTATCGGGTGGTATCTGGATCGATGGTTGGGAACAACTCCCATTATGCTGTTGATTTTTTTCGTTCTCGGTGTTGCAGCAGGGGTTCTTAATGTTATGAGAGCCGCACAAAGTTTCGGGGCAGATGCCTCACAGGATGATAATTCGCTGAATGATCTTGATGATCGTGGCAGCGAAAGGTGAGACAGGCAAAGAGGATAATTCGTGGCGACAGATACCAGCGCTGAAGTGGCAGAAGCCGTCCAGGCAGCCGCAGGTCGGGCAGCAGCAGAGGCTGGCGGCACCGGCATTGATCCCATGCATCAGTTTCAGATTGTCCGGTTGAAGGAATTCAGCCTGTTTGGTTTGGATGTCTCCTTCACCAATTCCGCATTGTTCATGGTGATAGCCGTATTAGTTGTTAGCGGTGTGATGATCCTGGGGTCGCGCAAAGCTGCTCTGGTGCCATCGCGCATGCAATCGATTGCCGAGCTTTCATATGAATTCGTTGCCAATATGGTCCGCGACAATGCCGGCAGTGAAGGGTTGAAATATTTCCCCTTTGTTTTCACACTGTTTATGTTCATTCTTGCCAGCAACATGATTGGCATGCTGCCCTACACATTCACCACAACCAGCCACATTATTGTAACTTTTGGTCTGGCTGCTGTGGTTTTTATTGGTGTGACAATTATCGGTTTTGCCAGAAACGGCGTTGGCTATCTCGGATTATTTGTCCCCTCAGGGGTGCCTAAAGCCATGCTGGTGATTTTGGTGCCGATTGAAATTATTTCATATCTCACCCGGCCTGTCAGTCTGTCTGTACGTTTGTTTGCAAACATGATGGCCGGACATACGATGCTCAAGGTTTTTGCCGGGTTTGTCATCTCGCTTGGTCTGATCGGCGGCTGGCTGCCACTGGGCTTTATGGTCGCTCTTACCGGACTTGAAGTGATGATCGCGTTTCTGCAGGCCTATGTTTTTGCTATCCTGTCCTGCATCTATCTCAATGATGCGTTGCACATGCATCATTAAAAATTACACTAATTGAAAAAAACCGTTTACTTAACCAACGATCTAAAAAAGGAGAATTTATTATGGAACCAGAAGCTGCAAAGCTCATCGGTGCTGGTCTTGCCGCAATTTCACTGGCGGGTGCCGGTGTTGGCATTGGTCATATTTTTGGTAACTATCTGGCAGGCGCTCTGCGCAATCCATCTGCTGCCCAAAGCCAGTTTCCCAACCTTCTTCTCGGCTTTGCCCTGGCAGAAGCAACCGGCCTGTTTGGTCTGGTGGTTGCACTGATTATTCTGTTCGTATTCTAATTGATCCGATAACGTTGATCCCCGGAAAGTTGCTTAATTGCTGGTGACCGGGGATAGTGTTTTTGGGTTTTAAGATGCAGCATCGAGAATCAGGGTAGTCCTGTTCTTCGGTGCTGTGATGGAATTTACGAGGGCTTAACATGCCTCAATTGGATTTTACAACTTTTGCTCCCCAGTTGGCCTGGCTGGTCATCACGTTTGTGGCATTGTATCTGTTTTTGGGCAGGGTAGCCCTGCCACGCATTGGTGGCATTATAGAACAGCGCCGCGACAGGATTGCCGATGACCTTGATGAAGCTGCTCGCTTCAAGGCGCAAACGGACGATGCAATTGCGGCCTACGAGGCTTCATTGGCAGCGGCCAAAGCCAAGGCTTCGGGCATCGCTCAGGCAACCCGTGATGCACTCGGTGCTGAAACCGACAAAGAGCGCATCAAGGTTGAGGACATGCTGGGCGAAAAAGCCCGGCAGGCTGAGGAGCGTATTGCCAAAACCAAGAAACAGGCTGTGGCAAATATAAAAGAAGTAGCAGCAGAAACAGCACAAGCTGTCGTGCAAAAGCTGATTGGTGCCAAGGTTACCAAAAAGTCAGCC
The DNA here is from genome assembly GCA_964549055.1 of uncultured Hyphomicrobiales bacterium. GTDB lineage: Bacteria > Pseudomonadota > Alphaproteobacteria > Rhizobiales > JAJFHR01 > JAJFHR01. The sequence continues at coordinate 11,488 of CAZJUF010000039.1, forward strand.
AGCGCATCGGTTACAGGTGTTATGGGTAAATAACAAAACGGGCTTCGAATTAGATGTTACAAGATCCCACCTTTTGGACAGCGATAGCCTTTGCAGGTTTTGTTCTGGTTTTGCTGTATGTCAAACTGCCAGCTATGGTCGGCAAACTGCTGGATGATCGCGCCAGCGCCATTCGTCTGGAGCTGGAAGAAGCCCGTAATTTACGTGAGCAAGCTCAATCTGTTCTGGCTGATTACGAGCGCCGCCAGCGTCAGGCCGAAAAAGAAGCCGAGAACATTATTGTCCAGGCAAAAGCCGAAGCTGAGCGTCTGGCAGATGAAACCCGCACCAAGCTCGAGGCTTCTCTTGAGCGTCGCATGAAGCTGGCTGAGGACAAAATTGCCCAGGCCGAAGTTCAGGCGTTAAAAGAAGTGCGTATTCAGGCGGCAGAAATCGCCATCGCCGCTGCCGGTAAAATCATCGCCGATGATTTTACCGCAAAAGACGCATCGTCCCTCGTTGATTCAAACATCAAAGACCTGAAAAAGGCGCTTAACTGAACCTCACAATCGTTTTGAAGCGTGTCCGCTTTAACAGACACGGCAAGGCAGCAAGCGCTGCCCGGCGCTTATGCGCAGCACCGGTGCAGGCTTGTTGCGTAGCATCGAAATAGCCGGGAACGAAAAAAATCCAGAGTGTTACCGTGCATGACGGACACGCTCTAATTTCCGTCAGGTTCCAGTTGTTTGAATATCTGGTCAGAAGTTTTTGAATCGCCGCGATATTGGTATCCGCGATCATATTCATAACCCCGGTCATACGCATAGCCAGGGTCATAGTAATAGCTCGGCCCATAATCATATCCATAATTGCTGTACGGCGAATAAAACGGGCTCCCGCCGTAGTAATAGGATGGATAATAAGATCCAAAGCCTATGCTTAAATCAAATCCTGGCTGGTAATATCCCCGTCCCCGGCGATATCCGCGATTGCGATAACGGTGACTTCTGTGATATTTTCGCCCGCGATTTCCCACCTTTGTGACCGAAATTGCGGATGTTGAAATATTATCCGTGACACCTTTGGCAACACTCATGGGCACAGCTTGAGCCGGGGAAAATGCACCCGCTAAAAAAACCACTGACAGTGCCGCCGGTATTGTTGAAAGTATTTTCTTCATGATCGTACTCCTTTGCCAATCAGATTTACCCCCAATCCTTCTCTTCATATGGTAGGTGGCCAAGTGAAGTACAAGCAAATCAGTTTCCGCGCACCATTTCGTGAGCGGAAGGACAACGGTGGTCATCGTCGCTGTGATCAATTAGAGCGTGTCACCGATAAGTGGGTACCGGTTATCGGATAAA
>CAZJUF010000040.1:0-12756 GCA_964549055.1 uncultured Hyphomicrobiales bacterium
TTCACGTTGTCTTCAAATAAAATTGCGTAGCCCGTCATCACGTTCTCCTTATTATCGTCCTAATTGGAAATTTTTAGCCCGGAGGCCATCAACATAGAAGGCGCAATTTTGCAAACACCTGAGGCAAAAACGCAGGATACCAACTGGGATGATCTGAGGTTCATTCTCGCCCTGGGACGCATGCCGACTTTCACGGCTGCCGCTCGCCATCTCGGCGTCAACGAAAGCACGGTCGCACGTAGAATTGCGCGTTTTGAAAGCCGCATTAACGTGCGCCTGTTTGAACGCCAGATGGGGATGCTGCAACCAACGGACGCCTGTGCCGAACTAATCCTCAGGGCCGAGCGCGTGGAGTTGGAGGTTCAGGCTGCCGAAGGCTTGTTGACCGGCACCAATGATCGCGCTGCGGGCAGTGTTCGTGTCACTGCTGTACCGATTATTGCCAATCACATTCTGGTGCCGGCCCTGCCCAAATTACTCAACCAGAACCGGGATCTGGAAATCGAGTTGATTGCCGATGACAGCAATCTTAACTTGGTTAACCGTGAAGCAGATATCGCCATCCGGCTGGCTCGCCCCAAAGATGACAGCCGCGCCATTGTCAAACGCGTGGGCCAACTCACCTATGCCACTTACAGCGCTACAGCGCTCGCCAACAAATCCATTCCCTGGATTACCTACGACGACAGCCTGTCAGACCTGCCCCAGGCCAAAGTTATGGCCGGTGAAATGGCCCGGGCGCACAACACCAAACCGCAACTGCGTGTCAATGATGCCGAAATGCTGCTGCAATCGGTCAAAAAGGGGCTGGGTAAATCAATGTTGCCGGTTCACATTGGCTCACGTACCCATGGCATTATCAGGATTGGCGACGAGGCCAAGACCATAACCAGAGAAGTGTGGCTTCTGGTCCACCCCGACCTGCGCGACATCACCAGAATTCGTGTGGTCATGGACTGGTTGACGGCAACCATCGAACAGGCTTCAAACGAGTATTAGAGCGATTTTCTCCAACTATCAACCATCGCCTCACGAACAATCGGGCACGTCTTTTCGACTGTTGCTACAATTTTTTCCGCCGCCTCCATTGCCATCATACCGCCAGTGTTCAACAAGATTACCGCGTCTATCCCACTCTTTGTTGTAGGTTTCGGTTTTGTCCAATTCCTTGCCGCCATTGTCGTAATAGGCGACAATATCATAACCGGTGCGATTGGGTGTCCACTCGCTTTGCAGAACGCAATTAGAGGCGAAAAAAACCAGTTGGTATTTATAGCGAGTGCCATTGTCTGATTTCTTTTTGGTAAGCTTAATTCTGTCAATTTCTCTACCCAAAGAAGCCATATACGACCCGCCATCATACATCGGCTCTTGCCATTGGCCATCCGAAATATCAACCCCGCAAATATTCGTCGGCGGACCACTGGAAGTTCCCGTGGTGTTACCCGCAACCGTACGCTCGCCGGCATCCTCGCCGCCCCGGTCTATCTGCACAAGTTCGTAGTTTGATCCGTCATTCTCTTCATCATACCTTCGATCAGACGTAGTGGTATCAGTCGCTTTGGAATTATTGTAGGCGGATACAGCCGCCCCTGTTGCCCCGGCAACAGCACTCAAGGCTTCACGCCAGGCCCGGTTATTGGCCTGCGTGCGGCGTTTGTTGCGCGCTTCATCATATATCAGATCCTGGCTTTTGACCTTGTAGGTACGTGTCCATTTAAGCACCTGTTCTTCGGCCAGGCCGTTGATTTTGCCCGAAGCGATAATTCCGAACAGCCGTTTATGATCCACACCTTGTTCTTTGACCTTGATGCGAAAAGAGGTGTAATTTGAACTTGTCCAGGCAAAGCCTCTTTTATCGGCAATGCGCGGTTTTTTCTTCAGCCTGAACCCGGCAGGATATTTCACTGTTCCCCGGATCGTCTGCCCTGCCTTCACCGCGCGCGCCATATCGACCTGAATCTCGAATTTACGGCTGTCAGCAATATAGATTTTTCGCGACAGTGATGCCGTGCGCCCGAGCCCGTCGGTCACCTTCAAGGTGAAACGCTTGGTGCGGCCAATGTATTTTTTCTTTGGCCGCAGATAAAAATCAAAAACGGTTTCGCTAACGTTGTCGCCATCGGGAACGTTCAAACCAGCGCCAGAGGATTTCGCTTCCACCCTGATCGGTTCCACCGCCCAATCGGATAAAAACGCCTGATATTCTCCAGCCCACACATTTCTGTCAGGATTATAGTTGGGGACCGCTTGAGGGATGTCAGCCACCACGGCCAGCGGCGTATCTGTAAGAGTGAAATTGAACCTCTGAATATCTGTTTCGACGGTTTTTTTGCCTTTTTTGCGGTAAATCTTTATCCAGAACTGATAGTCACCGGGTTTTAGAACCGCCGTTTGTATCTGCAAAACCCCGGTATGTTTTCTCAAATTACCGGCAATGTTTTTTGCGCTAAAACGGGCTTTTTTTGTTATTTTCGCATAGGCAGGCCATCGTGAGCTTTTAGATTTCCGCCACGTCAACCCATCGCCTTCGTCTGAGCTGTACCCAATTGCGTAAAGCGTGTCAGTTGAGAGCCGTTGCCTGGGGTTTTTCGATCGGCTCCAAAGCAGAATTTTACGCGACGTACTGGCATCCAGCGGCCGGGAAAATGTCATGTCAAACTGCAAAACCGAGCCTTGGGGGATACGAGCACCGGGTTGAAACGTTTTTGCATGCACCAGCTTGCGGCTTCGAAGTCCCGGCCTGATGATATTTGCGGTCAGGGTTCGCGCTATGCCCAGTCGCAGTGGCGCTAATGTCATCTGGTCTTTGGGGGTGGCGGCAGACTTATTGCCATTGACCATTTTGCCTAAGTTTTCAGTGTCCTCGTTGAGTTTACGGATTCTTTTTCTGATCTCGTTCAGTCTTCTTTTCTCTTCTTGCGCACTCATCGGGCGTTTTTCTTTTGCCTGCCCCTGCGCCGCCTTTTCGGTCTCAAGAACAATTTCCTCGCTGCCATCTGTTGCTCTGTTGATACCACCAAAAAAATCGGGTTCCTGCGCCGACGCGCTCACTGCAAACAAAAGGCCGATCGCCGCCGCAACAGACACCTTAGAAAAATTCTTCACCACGCAACCCTCAACTTCTGAAACATTTTCTCGCATAAATCACTCCTGATTACCCAGGTTTTAGGCCCATGCAGACAAAATTTCAAATGCTAAAACCCGCCTTATGCCAGCCGTCACCGTTGTCCCCAAATTTGCGCCGCACTGTGGCATATTTACGGCGTTACGGAGGCTGTTCTGGATAGGTTAAATAACGCCCAATTTACCCCAGAGCCTGATCTATATCGGCAATCAGATCGGCAGTATTTTCAATGCCGCAGGCCAGACGTATCAACCCTGGTGCAATTCCCTGTTCCTTTAGCTGCTCGGGCGAAAGCCTGCCGCCAAACATAACCGCGGGCTGGATGACGACGGAAAACACCCCGCCGAGACTTCCGGCATTTTGAACAGTCTCAAGATTTTCAATGAAGGCCGTTCCAGCATCATAGCCACCTTTGAGATCGAAGGTTAAAAGCCCGCCAAAACCGGACATCTGTCTGGCCGCCAGCTCATGTTGGGGATGGGATTTGAGGCCGGGAAAATAGACTTGTGCGATGGCTGGATGACCTTCAAGGAATTCAGCCACGCCCATGGCATTGGCGTTTTGCCGGGCCACGCGTAATTCCATCGTGCGGATACCACGCAACGCCAGCCACGCATTAAACGGCGCGCAGATCGGCCCCGTATTCAGGCTCATATCCCAGATTTTTTCGATCAACGCTTTGGATGATGTCAGGTTTCCAGCCAGCAGGTCATGGTGCCCGCCGATATATTTGGTGGCGCTGTGCATGACGATATCAACGCCGAATTCCATGGGTCGCTGGTTGATAGGTGTCGCGAACGTATTGTCGCAAAAGGTTGTAATACCGTGTGTTTTGGCCAAATCGCACACAGCGGCAAGATCGGTAATGTGCATGGTGGGGTTCACCGGCGTTTCCAGCAATATCATGACGGTATTGGGTCTGATTGCTGCCTCAAACGCTGCAACCGAAGTCTGGTCAACAGTGGTAAATTCAACACCGAACTTGGCCAGCACGTTGGTAACCAGTTCCGTTGTGCCCATATAGTGGCTGTTTTGCGCAACAATATGATCGCCACTACGCGTCAAAGCCATTAAGGCCGTCGAGATGGCGCCAACGCCTGATGAAAACATCATGCCGGCTTCACCACCTTCCAGATCAGCAATAATCTTTGCCAGCCGCGACGAGGTTTCATTGCCATAGCGGGCATAAAACCTGTCGTTCATAGGCGTCGCCGCCAGATCATAAAAATCATCGGCATCTTGTGCGATGCCGACGGTCGATTGATGCAGCGGCGGTGACACGCTGAACGCATCCGACATGCCACGGTCGGCGTTCAGTAGAATTGATGTGGCTGAGATATTGCGTTTTGCACGAGGTTCAGACATGGGTTCATCCCTGTTTCAATTAGAATTCCGGTTCAAACAACGGCGTCACAATACCCCGGTCCCTGTTTGAGAATTGTAGCTATAATATTCAAGGCTTGGCGAATTTGCGCGTGGTTATCAGCCGAGCCCAGGCAATAACGCACACCGGGTTTGCCTCCTTTAGCGGCAACTTTAAAAGTCGCCTCCCCCAGCAGCGCCACGCCCGCCTCCATGGCGGCGGCAACAAATTCAACCGATGTCCAGCCCGGCGGCAGTTCAATCCAGCCATAAAGGTTGGTTGCCTGATATTTTACAACGTGACCGCTCAATATTTCAACCGCAATGGCCTGACGCAAACGCGCTTCTTGTCGCCGCGCCCGCATGGTTGCTTCTGCGGTTCCATCTTCAATCCAGCGCCTGGCAATTTCCGCCATCAGTGGCGCGGTGATCCAGTTGGTCGCCAGAATGCGGCGCAAAACAACACGGATGCGCGCCTGAGGCGGAGCAAGATAGGCAATTCGCAAACCGCCACAGACCATTTTCGACAGGCTGCAAATGTAAAACGTGCGCTCAGGCAGCAATTGGGCGTATGGCTCAGGTGCATCTTCGAGACAAAGACGTTGAATATCATCCTCAATGATCATCAAACCATGACGCTCAATCAGGGTGGCAATCTGCTTGCGGCGATATTGCGGCGTCAGCACGCTTGTCGGGTTCTGGATTGTCGGACACGTATATAAGGCAACCGCGTTGCGATGCTCATACATCAGGGCTTCAAGCGCCTCGGGGATGATGCCATCGTCATCCATTGGAACACCGACCAGAGATATTCCCAGCATGTCAGCAGCTTCTTTCAGACCGGGATAAGACAGCTCTTCCGCCAAAACAACCTGACCGGATTGGGCGATGGAAGACAGCGAAACCGTAATCGCGTGCTGGGCACCAGCCGTTACAACCAGATCATCGGGGTTGCGTTCAACGCCACACATTTTGAGCCACATGGCCCCGGCGCGACGATAGACAATATCGCCCTTGTGACTGGTGTAGTTCAGCAGATGCCGGTTTTCCTCAGCGGCAATTTGAGCCAGCACCGGCCCCAGCGGCGGATTGAGGGACTGCAGGGGGTAATCCACCCTGAATTCCAGTATCCGGCCCTTGGCCGCTGCATTTGTTGCCGCGAGAAATGTATCGGACTGGCGCGTAACAAATGATCCCCGCCCCACTGTCGAGCGTATCAGACCTTCTGTACTGGCATCCCTGTACGCACGCGCAATTGTGCCAACAGCAACACCGGTGACACGCGCAAGGTCGCGCTGGGTGGGTAATCTTGTACCTGGTGCCAGTTGGCCTGAACGAATGTCTTCGCGCAAGGCATCAACCAGCGCCAATTGTTTTTTGGCCGTAAAGCGGCTGACGTTAGGAGACCACATGAATGAGATCATATGGCAAAATTGAACTACAACAAATCTAAAATTGAACCAATAAAAACCTGATTGACCCCATAGTCTCTTTCTTATTCCCGGGAAGATGACAGACACAGATTTTCGTCATAAAATGGACTTTTAAACTGGAAGATCAGGGGTTTGCTATGCGTTTTATTCTTTTCGCTATAAGTTTGGCATTGTTGTTGCCGGTAGAATTATCGCAGGCACAGGTAGCAAACTGTGCAAATCCGCAAGCAACCTTGGAAATGAAAATATGTGCTCAGATTGCCTATGAGGCAGCGGATGGAGATTTAAATGCCGATTATAAAATGGCCCGCAAATATATGCGCACATTTGATCAGGACCTCCCCGATTATTTAAAAGGCGCGGAAAAAGCCCTGCTCAAAGCCCAGCGTATCTGGATTAAATTCCGCGATGCCGATTGCAATCTGGAAGGGTTTAACGCCAGGGGTGGCACCCTGGAAGGTCTCATCATCATCACTTGCCTCGAACGCAAAACACGCACTCGATCCGAGTTTTTACGCTCGTTGTTTGAGTTGAACTGATTAAGTACAAAGATCGCTGCAACCGCAGTCTGGACAGCAGTCTTTGTATTGCCATTATATTGATGATTTATCTGTGTTAAAGTTAATATGAGGGACCTCATGTCCTCACGGTCCGACTCCGATCAGACATGAGGCCCACTCACTACCGGCGAATTGGAGATTAACTCTCCCTTTCGCCGGTGAACTTTCCGACGCTATGGTTGCGCGGCTTACCTCTAAAAAAGGTTGGATTATCCTGCACTGAGGTCACTTTTAGAGAAAACGCACTAACTGGATCTCCGATCGACTTCGCAAAACGAACCGCCTCTTTTTCAGAAAAATCTGCGACCACCACATACAACAGACCATCATTGCGCCAGACAACATTGGTTAATCCGCGGCTCAAAAATACAGTCAGCTCATTGTTTCTGGGAACCCGTTTCAAAGTGGCATCAAGCCCGGTTTCCGCCATCACGTACACAGAAGCAAGATTACCGTCCATATGATACATAAAGGCAGCCGAGCGGCGATTAAGAAAAGCGCATAGACGTGCGCCGGCAAGTTTAAACCCAGCCGGCATTGCTGAACTCAGCGGTACTTCAAAATCCAGACGTTTTACTAACCAGCGCCTCAGCTCCAGCGGCTCATTGCTGTCAACATCAAGGTCGCGCCCGCTGGCTTTGAAGGTGAGAAAATCATTCATTGATTCCTTCACCGCCAGCGGCGTGATTTTAATCTGATCGCTTTGTGTGAACGGGAATGCAAAAATCGCCGCCATCATTACAGCAACAACAGCTCCAGCGGCCAAAACACCACCAGCAGCCTTACCTCGCGAAACCGTGGCCTGCATGCTGTCAGTCGACGCAGCCTCAGCATCAATACCCCTGGCTATGCGCGACCACAAAGCGGATGTATTTCTGTCATCTTTCAGTTCCTCACGCAGGCGTGCATTCATCATGATTGATTTTTCGGCGAACCCGGCGCACTCTTTGCAGGACAACAGGTGTTTTTCAACCTGGCTCCACACTGCCTCGTCAGGCTCGTTATCCAGACGAGCCAGCACACTTTCCTGTACGCTTTCGCAGCGCATGTCGGTTTTGCTGTTGATGGGCTCGTCTTTCACGCGAAAATTCTCCTCAATCCTTAAGCTTATTACTATCAGTCACCGGCCTCAGGTTTGGCGCAGTGGAATTCTTGTTTGCGGGCAGGTATTCACCCAGCTCTTCCTGCAATTGTTTGCGCCCGCGTGACAATCTCGATTTAACTGTTCCAACCGGACACCCGACACTTTGCGCAATCTCGTCGTAGGAAAACTCCTCCAGTATCGACAGCGCCACCACCATGCGGATTTCCGGTGACAGGCGCATCATCGCCTTAAACGCATCATTCATAAACGACTGGTGCAGAACGTGAACTTCCGGGCTTCGACCAATTTCACTATATGCACCGGGCCGGACGTTGCCGGTTTCGTCATCATCCCATTCGATAAAGGAGACGTTTGCATTGCGTCGCGCATTATCGATGGCTGCATTACTCAAAATCCGATAAACCCACGCCCTGAAATTAGATCCCTTCTTAAAGCTGTCAAACGAGCGAAACGCCCGCAAACATGTTTCCTGAACCAGGTCTTCGGCCAAATGACTGTCCGCAGTCATTCTCAAAGCCGTACGATAAAGCAATTCCACATGCGGACGCAGGAGTTGATCAAACTCATCGCGTGACGATCTTTCTTTCTGCCAGAGTCGGACCATGCAGACTTTCCTGATTTTGTTTCTTAAATTATTAAACGCACAGAACGCGAAAAGGTTCCCTGTCAGGGTCACGTTTTTGTGAACACCCCATCCAAAGTGCTCAAAAAAAAGGCGACCCTAAAGGACCGCCTCTATTTTTATGTTTGGTTGCAGCGACTTACATGGCTTTGTCAATAATTGCATGGGTCCAGGCACCAACCGGTTTTTTGCTGATAACCGGGTCAGATCCACCCGACAGGAGCGTCGCCACTGTACGGTCGAAATCAGCCGGATCAAGCTTGCCATTAGAGCCAGCTGTTAATTTATTGATTTCCTTCATCATCCGGCGCTGGTGTTTTTCTGTTTGCGCACCGGTTGCATCATTTTCCAGAACGATGTCGGCAGCGGCATCGGAATTATCCCGCGCCCATGCCCAGCCTTTCATTGAGGCTTTAACGAACCGCGCCATGCGATCGACAAAGGCTGCGTCTTTAAGATTTTTTTCCAGCACGTAAAGCCCATCTTCCATGGTGGAAACGCCCTGGTCTTCATATTTGAAAACAACCAGATCATCAGGCGTGAGACCGGCATCAATAATCTGCCAGTATTCATTATACGTCATGGTGGAAACGCAATCCGCCTGTTTTTGCAGGATTGGATCAACATTAAAGCCCTGCTTGAGCACGGTCACACCATCAGCGCCGCCATTGGTGGCAAGGCCGAGCTTCGACATCCACGACAGGAACGGATATTCATTACCGAAAAACCACACGCCCAGAGTTTTGCCCTTGAAGTCTGCGGGAGATTTGATACCGGAATCCTTGCGGCAGGTCAGCATCATGCCCGAACGTTTAAACGGTTGGGCAATATTGACCAGCGCCACACCTTTTTCACGACTGGCCAGCGCTGATGGCATCCAGTCAATCACCACGTCTGCACCACCACCGGCAATCACCTGAGGCGGCGCCACGTCAGGGCCACCGGGTTTGATGGTGACATCAAGGCCAGCGTCTTTATAAAACCCCTTGTCCTTGGCTACATAGTACCCGGCAAACTGGGCCTGCGTTACCCACTTCAACTGCAAGGTCACTTTTTCCTGTGCCAAGGCAACCGATGTACTCAGGCCTATTGCCAAAGCTGCGGCGGCTGCGAAAATTTTCTTCATGCTACAAAACTCCCTGTTTTAACTCCCCTCCAGCTTACGCCCGCACCGATGGATGCCAGAAGGTGAGCTTCCTCTCAATCAGCGCGATAACGCCATAAAACGTAGAACCGGCAACAGCTGCAACGGCAATTTCCGCCCACACCATATCCACATTCATGCGGCCAACCTCGGTGGATATGCGAAACCCCATACCCACAATTGGTGTGCCAAAAAACTCCGCCACAATAGCACCAATCAGGGCCAGAGTTGAATTAATTTTCAAGGCATTAAAGATAAACGGCAAAGCTTCGGGCAGGCGCAGCTTGAACAATGTCTGCCGGTAGTTTGCGCCGTAGGTCTTCATCAAATCCAGCTGCATGTTACTGGCAGCTGACAGTCCGGCCAATGTATTCACCAGCATGGGGAAAAACGTCATCACCACAACAACGGCAGCTTTCGATTGCCAGTCAAAGCCAAACCACATCACCATAATCGGAGCAACGCCGATAATTGGCAAAGCCGAAACCAGATTACCGATAGGCAACAGCCCCCGGCGCAAAAACGGTGATCTGTCTATTACGATGGCAATCAAAAAGCCACTACCACAGCCGAGAAAATAACCGATGAGAACCGCCTGCAAAAACGTCTGCTTAAAATCCGCCCACAGAATAGAGGTGGAGGCGGCAAAGCGCGCAGCAATCATGCTCGGCGGTGGCAGTAAAACTTGCGGAACGTCAAACCCGCGCACCACCACTTCCCAGCCCAATAGCAACCACAGGCCAAAAATTACCGGTATGGCAATATTGCGAACAAGGCTGACGATGTCCGGCGTATCAACAATAGCTGAGAGCCGTTCGACAAATAGCCAGGCCAGCAACCACGCCCCCAGTAACAATAACCAGAAGCCGGATCTGAATTCGCTCGATGTTTCCAGTTCGGCTAAAATAATCGAGACGGCATAAAACGAGACAATGCCGGGAAGCCAGAGTGTCAGGATTTTGCCAGCCGGAGATTTCACAAAAGCAAAACCCACCATCATCAAAGCCGCCCCTGAAACCAGCACGATCCAGTCAATTGACCAGCGCTGCAAAAACACCTCGTTACCGGGAAAAAGTATCGCCAAAAAAACACCGGCAAGTCCCAGATTGGACAGTATTTTCTGGAACTTGCTCATGAGGTCATGCCCATGCGTTTGAGCACAAAGCCATTGACAACGCCCACTAACGCCACCAAAGACCCGGCCATGAAGGCGGCCATGAACAGCGCTGACCAGATCTGGATGGTCTGGCCATAATACGATCCTGCCAGCAAGCGTGCCCCCAGACCTTCCACCGCTCCGGTTGGCAATTCGCCAACGATTGCGCCTACCAATGCTGCGGCAATGGCGATTTTCATCGACGTAAACAAATATGGCACTGACGATGGCCAGCGCAATTTCCACAACACCTGCCACTGGCTGGCAGAATAGGTGCGCATGAGATCAAGATGACTGAGTTCAGGCGCGCGCAACCCCTTGACCATGCCCACAGTCACCGGGAAGAAACTTAAGTACGTGGAGATAAACGCCTTGGGCAACAGGCCCTGAATGCCCACTGCGTTGAGCACAACGATAATCATCGGCGCTATGGCTAAGATGGGGATGGTTTGTGACGAAATCACCCACGGCATCAGGCTTTTATCCAAAGCCCGGTTGTGAACGATGCCGATCGCCAGCACAATACCCAGTATGGTGCCGATGATGAACCCCAGCATGGTCGAGGAAAGCGTAATCCAGGCATGATAAATCAGCGAGCGTTTTGACGTGATTTTCTTCAACACCGTGGTCTTGTAAATCTCTTCCAAAACCTGATGTGGCGCTGGCAAAACCGGGCGTTTTTGCGCCAGCGTATCGCGGATCAACTGGCCCGTGGTCCATTCCACCTTGGCTCTTTGATACATGTCCTTCTGCCACGGTGTATTCATGATGACAGCACTCACATACCAGACCGCCATAATCGCCATGACCACGATCACCACCGGAGCGATGTTGCTGACCATCGTCTTAATCTTCATAAGAGTGCCCCTGACGCAGACCTTCGCGTACCCGGTGAGCAATCTCGTGAAATTCTGTGGTTTCGCGAATGTCCAGTGAGCGGTCTTTAGGCAATGTGCTGTCGATAATTTCGTGAATGCGCCCCGGTCGCGGCGACATCACCACAATTTTGCTCGACAGATAGACAGCTTCGGGAATGGAATGGGTAACAAAGATAATGGTCTTGTTGGTCTTGGCCCACAGTTTCAGCAATTGCTCGTTGAGATGATCCCGCACAATTTCATCGAGTGCCCCAAACGGCTCATCCATCAACAGCAAATCCGGCTCAACAGCCAACGCACGCGCAATAGATGCCCGCTGCTGCATGCCGCCGGATAGCTGCCACGGAAACTTCTTCTCGAAGCCTTCGAGATTAACAAGCTGGAGATTTTCCGCCACGCGCTTTTGCCGTGTTGCCGCATCCAGCCCCATAATTTCCAGCGGCAAGCTGACATTGCGCGCAATGGTGCGCCACGGATACAGCGCTGCCGCCTGAAATACATACCCGTAAGCCCGTTTCATCCGGGCTTCATGCGGGCTCATACCATTGACAGAAATGGCTCCCTCTGTTGGTTGTTCAAGATCGGCAATGGTTCGTAATAACGTGGTTTTGCCACACCCCGAAGGCCCAATCAGCGAGACAAACTCGCCCGCCTTAACCTCAAGATCAATGTTCGACAGAGCATGAACATCCCCATCGTTTGTCTTAAATGTTAAAGACAGGTCATTGATATCAATGACAGAAGTATCATCCACCGCCTATACGCCTGCCGGCATATTGGCAGGATCGCGAATAACCTTGCGTGGTGAGGTGATTTCCTTCCACTTCGACAAAGACTTGTTAACGGCAGGATAAGCCTCACGCGCAACAAACTCACCATGGCCCTGTTGCGTGTTGATCTCATCTTCGCTGATCGCCACATGGCCGCGAGTAAGCGTAAAGCGTGGCAATCCGACAACTTCGATGCCTTCAAACACATTATAATCAATCGCAGATTGTTGTTTATCAGCAGCAATCACCTTGGTCCGCGCCGGATCCCACACCACAATGTCGGCGTCTGAGCCTTCCAGTATTGCACCCTTTTTCGGGTACATATTGAGGATTTTGGCAATGTTAGTCGAGGTAACGGCGACAAACTCCTGCATGGTCAAACGTCCGGTATTAACCCCACGCGTCCACAACACCGGCATGCGGTCTTCGAGCCCGCCGGTGCCATTGGGGATTTTGGTGAAGTCGCCTAAGCCAGAGCGCTTTTGCTCGGTGGTAAAGGCACAATGATCTGTTGCCACCACCTGCAAACTACCGGCCTGAAGTCCGGCCCACAGACTGTCCTGATGCATCTTGTTGCGGAACGGCGGCGACATCACGCG
>CAZJUF010000041.1:0-12739 GCA_964549055.1 uncultured Hyphomicrobiales bacterium
ATTTCAAAAGCCCTGATTTCGCACCGGGGCTTTTTTCATTCACAATACCACTTTGCCAACCCCATAAATGGGTACCCCCAGCTGGACGAAACAGGTTGGTTTAAATCTCACAACAGACTTTAATTATGTAAACATTCAAACAACTGTTCATAACCCTTTTCAGAAGTTTGGAAGTTTACTAAAGACGCGAATTGTATGCACAGCACCTCAAAGGAGACACCGATGGCTGACAATCAAAGACTTTCACGCCGTAGTGTAGGTCAATTCAATCCTAGAGCCTGGCTCAATGAGGGTGATGGCTTAATCGCTTCAGCCAAGGTTACCCGTGAATTGTGGAAGAACCACCGTCAAGAATTTTCAGAATCCATAAAAGATCGAAGATCGGGAATCAGAGACGGGACTTTGGATTGGAGTAAGTTGACTGGTTTACCAAGGGCATCAATGCTTCTCCTCGGATACTCGGTCGAAATGTACCTAAAAGCCGGGTTGGTAAAAGCGTACCATGGATGCTCGGAAGAAATGTTCTGCAGGGATGTCAGGGGAAAGTTTGGCCACAAATTGGTCAAAATAGCACAACAGATTTGTTTCTCTTTTGAAGAAAATGATCGGGAAAATCTTAATCTTGTCAAAGATATGGTGCTGATCGATGCACGATATCCCGTCCTTGTGGAAGACCGCACGTCCCACTCAGATGTTGTAAATAAGCAAACTCAAAGGATTTGGAACGAAGAGAATTTTGACGCGTTCGTGAATTTGGCAAATCGCGTCAAAAAGCATGCGAGTGCAATTGATCAGGACACAGAAACCCCAGCCTATTTTATGTCATACAACATTGATGAAGATGGGTATCTCGCGTTTCGATCGGGTGGTCATCTGCCCTCCCGCATTACATTCCGAGTAAGTGCCGCCCAGAGACGAGAGGGCAAAACTTCAACGGATGACGTGAAATCACTTTTCGCTTCGGACGAGTTCGTCAGATTAACCTACCACTGGGATCAGGCGTGGATTTACGAAGATGGCAGGAAAGAAAACGGCCATAACAAGACCTTCTGCCGTTCTCAGCCCAACGAGTTGTAGGGTGGATAAGAGTAAACTGGTCAACGCGAATAAACCACCGCAATTGGCACATAGCACGCATTTTCCACTGCACTTCATAACAGCAGAATTCAATCACAAAACAGACATTGATTTAGCGCGCCAGATGATCATCTTCGTCGTGTTGCCACAAGTCGAACAAATGACTGTTGGCGTTCTGGCCCCCAAGTCACTGGCCGCAATGTCGTCGGCGTGAGTTGGCCAACCTAACAGCTCATTTCAGTCTTTAGAAGGCCGGCTACTTCTTTGAGTATGTGTCGATATTATTTAATTATATCGACACATTACCGTGACATGTCGATCAAATCGACATATGCTGGATACGTGTCGATGAAGATAGAAAGTTTAAACATGAGCAGTTTTAATGTGCAGAAGCCCTATAATGATCTGCCCACACTCCCACCTAAAAGTGAGATAGATACCAAAGTGGTGTTGAAGAGTTGCATAGAGGCAAGGGCTTCACTGGCTGAGCTCAAGCAAGCTGCAATAATGCTTCCAAACCAATCAGTTTTGATTAATACGCTGCCTCTGCTGGAAGCTCAAGCCAGTTCCGAAATTGAGAATATTGTCACAACAACAGATCGCATGTTCCAATATGCCAATAAAGTACCCGCTAATATTGATGTGGCAACCAAAGAAGCCTTGCAATATCGAACAGCACTTTATGAAGGCTATATTAACATCAAGAAACGCCCTTTAAACACCACAACTGCTGAAAGAATATGTACCACCATAAAGGGCGTGGATATGACGGTCAGAAAAACCCCTGGAACAGCACTGCAAAATGACAGAACGGGTGAGGTCATCTATACTCCGCCTGAAGGTGAAGCTTTGCTTCGAGAAAAAATGGCCAACTGGGAGCGTTTTTTACATAGTGATGGCGACCTTGATGCTCTGATTAAATTGGCAATCAGTCATTATCAGTTTGAGGCCATTCACCCTTTTAGTGATGGCAACGGTCGCACTGGCCGTGTTTTGAATATTCTTTACCTGATTGATTGTGGCTTGCTGGACATTCCCATCCTGTACCTGTCGCGCTTCATCATTCGAAATAAAGCAGATTATTATCGCCTTCTGCTCAATGTAAGTTTGAAGGGGGAGTGGACTGACTGGATTATTTTCATGTTAAATGCCGTGCAAGAAACGTCCAGTTGGACTACCGGAAAAATTAATGCCATTTTGAAGCTTATGGAAGCCACGCGCATATTCATACGTACGCAAACCCCAAAAATATATTCATCCGAACTCGTTGATGTGCTTTTCAATCAGCCTTATTGCCGTATTGCGAATTTGGAAGAAGCAGGTATTGCCAAACGACAGACTGCTTCTGTTTACCTCACCCAACTTGCAAAGGCAGGTATTCTTGATGAACGTAAAATCGGGCGGGAGAAAATATATATAAATCTGCGATACATCCAGCTCTTATCAAGAGATGCAAACGATTTTGCTCCGTTTTGAAACTGACCTGTCGATTTGAGACCTCGGTATAAGCAGTGTATTTCAGAGGTGATTTCCGGTGGGGGAGTACAAGACGCACATCCCTATGTGCATCTAATTGGGGATGTTGCGACATCAAAAATGTTTTGTTGTCACGACAAAGGCCGCAGCGGGTGAATACTGCGGCCTCTGCAATTTTGTAACGCAAAATCAACCGGTGCGGATCTGGCCGATGAATTTGTTAACTTCGGTTTTCATCATCTCGGCCTGCTTGGAAAGCTCCCCCGCTGCCGACATCACCTGGTTGGAGGCGGCTCCAGCTTCCTGGGAGGCCTGGCTGACGCCGGTAATATTACGGGTAACTTCTTCGGTGCCGGAAGCAGCTTCTTGCACGTTGCGGGCAATCTCCTGAGTGGCTGCACCCTGCTCGGCCATTGAAGCTGCGATTGATGCTGAAGTTTCATCTACCTGACGAATGACATTGCCTATATTGGCAATGGAAATAACCGCCTGTTTAGTGGCGTTCTGAATTTCAGTGACCTGCTCTCCAATCTGCTCCGTTGCTTTACCGGTCTGGCTAGCCAGTTCCTTGACCTCACTGGCCACCACCGCAAAGCCCTTGCCAGCCTCACCGGCGCGGGCTGATTCAATAGTTGCATTGAGGGCCAGCAGATTGGTTTGCTCCGCAATGTCGGAGATGATCCTGATCACTTCGCCAATCTTGTCGGCAGTGCTTGCCAGGGCCTCCATCTGGGAGCCGGTTTCCTCGACATCTGTCACCGCCTGTTTGGCTGCTGCAGACGCCTGGCTTACCTGCTGGTTAATCTCGGAAATTGAATGTGACATCTCCTCGGAAGCAGCCGCAACGGTCTGTACGTTAGTTGCAGCCTCTTCAGATGCAGCCGAGACAGCGGCCGACTGACTACTGGTTTCCTCGGAAATAGAATACATTGACTGTGCGGTAGCCTCCAGTTCCGCCGAGGCAGCGGACACTGTTTCGATAATCCCACCGACACTGGAGTCAAAATTATCAGCCAGTTCATTCATCATATTACGTTTTTCTTCTTCAGCACGCCCCTTTTGGGCTTCCTGTTCGGCTTCAAGTTCCCTCGTCCTGATGGCGTTTTCCTTGAACACCTGCACCGCTGATGACATGTCGCCTATCTCATCACCTCGCTCCTGGCCCGTCACTTCGGTATCAAGATTGCCGTTGGCCAGATGTTTCATGGCTTCGGTCATGCTTACTACCGGATTGGCAATGGCACGGGTGGTGAAAAAGGCAATAATTGCCCCGATAAGAGCACCGGCAAACAGTAACGCCCACTCAATATTTACCAAATTTTGTATATCAGCCTCTGAGGCTTCCGCATCAGCATTCAACAGTTTGAGCTGATTTTCCACCATGCCACCGCTGCGGATGCCATCAGCACCTTCCTCCCCGCTCAGAATTGCCAGCAATGCGCCAGCGCGTGGAGCTGCTTCTTTTACCAGCAAGTAATTGGCCATATTCCATTTTTCTGAAGCACGGATTTCAAACATCCTTGGTGGCAATGGTGCAAATTCGGCACGGGCTACCGTCAGTTTTTTCAATGCGGCTTGCTGCTCCGGCAGCAATTTGGCGGATATGTCATTGAGGCTGGCAAAACGTTTGGTGTTTTTATCCCAAAGTCCGGCAAAATCATCTGAGAATTTTTTATCACCGGTCAACAGGAATGCCCTGATATTGGCAAGTCCTACAGCGAACGACCCTCTGAAGTCGGCCATATAGCCCAGATACTTAATCCGCTCGGTGGGTATACCGCTGTCATTTTCTGCATTTTTTAACTCGGCATCAATTATTGCGGTAATCGACTGTAAAATAACTTTGGCCCGTGGTGCCGCCTCATCTACCAGTATTATTGTGGCCGGTTGCTCATCCTTGCTGTGAGCGATTTTCTCGACCTTTGCCTGGGCAATTTTGAATTCCGCCAGGGTTTTGTTAAAACTTTTCAGCTTTTTGATATTATCGGGGTTGGTCCACGACTTTGAGTATGTGTTGAGCTTTGCCTTAATCTTCGCAATATCCAGCCACACATTTGCACGGTCAGTTTTAAATTCCTTGTTACCTGTCAGCATATAGCCACGTAAACCTGCCAGGGAGGCATTAATATTATTGACCATTTTCGCAGAGGCCTGAGCTGTCGGCATACGTAAATTCACTATCCGGTCTGAGTTTGCACCAACATCTTTCACCAGCCAGACAGTTGTTCCTACTGCCGCCACCAGCAACAATACAAGAATGGCAAATCCGCCATACAGGCGATGTGAAATCTTCAGTTTGTTGAGAAATTTGAACGGGATCATTTTTATCTCCAGACATTACAAATTTGTGGGCGGAATACTTTGGGATTTGAGTCGTTCGACCAGCTCAATATTCATTGTAAATAATTTCAAGTATTTGATCTCAAAACCCTCATATTCATAACAAAACAAGTGCGCCGATATGGTTAATTAAGTGTGCATTCAACATGCATTTTTACTTGTTTTTGAATGAATTCTGTATAAAAAACAAATGTGAGTTGGCTGTATTTGAGATATACGATAATTAATACATGCACATACTCATAGAACAGTTTGTTTAAAATTATTTTTTTGTGAAAAATAAGTCTTGATAAGAATCATGCCATGCGAAACGCAATTCAGCCCCAGAGTTATTCAACATTTTCTGGAAAAAATATTACACATAATTAAAAAAAATACGGATAGTATTACTCTGAAGATATCGCACTAAAACTCTGGTGCATCTTCAAAATGTTAATGCATTTGAATGTTTAAAAAACCTCAACTCAAAGAAGTTCCATTTGATAAACTGACAGAGCTAAGCCCATATCAACACTAATCAACTTGTTCAAGACCAGGCTCAACGAAAACACCTTTTCTGGGGTGTCGGCATAATGAGCATAAATCTTCTCAAGCATGTAATTTTGAATAAGGGTATACCCCGCAACATATAATTGCGGCTTAAGGTCGATCCTGTGGTGAGCAATACCTACTCTTCGAACGCTATTTTCATAGTCAGTTGAAAAATCAAACTTAAAAAGTTTCCTCCAATGCTCTATTTGAGCTGGGATTAATCTTTTTACCTGTTCATGAGTAAGTGCAGGCGTTTCGATTTCTTCTTGAATTTTCTTATAAAATTCTGTGAGCATCACGGCCAGATCCGGTTCTATAATCTCCCAAACCTCAGCGGCGGTAATTGAATCAGTTGTGGCCAAATCAACGAATTTTAGCTGGTCGGCCATGAGTGCATTAACGGAATATTCCTGATTGGCCACTGTGCCTCACTTTATTATTAGAACGCTCCTTCAAAACCCCATTGAGCCTTACGTCAATTTTTAAGTATTGGCGAGTAATTTTCAGGGGACTGTCAACTTATCGAGAAGCTTGATCACGTTAACCTGTGCTTTTTTCCATCAACGAGAAGCATGTGACTTATGAGGCAGAGAGGCTTTTTAATACCCGGCACAGGGGTTTATAAAGTCTATTTTCTCATCCGTGAAATTTGCATTCAACGGTTTCAATTGCGTTTTCATTCATTTTAATTTGACTCCCAAAATCCTCTTATGCTTTATCTGAGTCTCGATGTTGGTGTCCGCAAGGATGAAAAGGGAACATGGAGTGATCAATTGATCATAGCCATGGCTGCCCCCGCAACTGTAAACGTGAAGCCTCGTCTGCTTTTAAACCACTGGAAAAATTTCCGGGAAGGTTTGGACGAAGGTGTTGAAGCGTTGAGCCAGGAGACCTGCCAATATTCGTCACCCATCTTGAGCGCGGGGTGTGCTTGAGAGCGATTTCCGTAGTGGTGGCAATTAGCACTGGCCACTTGAGGTAATCGGAAATGACGAATTCAGACTTTAAAATCAAAATACATATGAAGCAGTCATGCATTGGTTCCTCTCGGCTTTTTTTCAAAAGTCCACAAGGAAAACAACAATGTATTGCCTCACACCCCGCAAGAATAACCCGTTAAAACTCATCGCTTCAGTTGCCCCTGTCGCCCTGATCATACTCTCATCGTCAACCGCCCTGGGCCAGGAAATTGTCCTGCCGGAAGTTCTGGTAACCGCCAGTCTGGATGGAATCGATAGCAAAAAGGTCGGCAGTGCCTTTACGGTAATCACCGGAGAGCAGCTGAAAAATTCCGGCACGACCTATGTGTCTGATGCCTTGCGCAGCGTGCCTGGCGTCTCGGTCAGTCGAACCGGTGGATCTGGCAGCTTCACCCAGGTGCGTTTGCGCGGTGCCGAAGCCAATCAGGTTCTGGTTCTGATTGATGGCATTGAGGTTAGCAACCCGGTTCAGGGTGAATATGACTTTGCCGGATTACTGGTTCAAAACATTGACCGCATTGAAGTTCTGCGCGGACCACAAAGCGCATTATGGGGGTCCAACGCCACAGCGGGCGTTATTAATATCATCACAAAAAAAGCAACACAAGGGCTGCGAACAACCGGTTTTCTTGAAGGCGGATCGTTCTCAACTCTCAGGGCTAACACCGGTATTTCTTATGGGGCGAAGCGCGTTCGTGGTGCGCTAAACCTCGGCTTTTTTCGTACCAACGGCACAAATAATTCTTTTCTGGGCTCTGAACGCGATGGTGATAGAAATTTTACCGCTTCTTTCAATGGCGATGTTGATCTCACCGAAAACCTCAACATTGAGGGGATATTGCGGTATACCGACAAAAATGGTGAACTTGATCCGCAGGATTTTGCGTTTCCGGCAACCCCGACCCAAGGCCTTGTCATTGACGGTGATGCTGAATCAAAATCCAAGGAATTTTTTGGACGCCTGTCAGCCAGACTGTCGTTATTTGATGACCGCTGGGTGCAGAAGTTTTCCGGTGCCATGGCCGATGTCAATCGCGACAGCCTTACAAATGGCGCCAAAACCAGCGGCACGGATGGCAAGCGTTCAACCTTCAGTTATTTGTCGACTGTCAAATTCGAAACCCCGAATTTCCTCAATGCACGCCACACATTTTCCGGTCTGGTTGAGCGCAAATATGAAACTTTCCGCAACACATCACCAACAGCAAACCCGGCCCAGACGGCATTAAAAAAGCGCACGCTTTATGGTTTTGCCGGTGAATACCGTGTTGATCTGTTTGATAATCTGTTCCTGTCGGCAGCCGCGCGCTACAATAAGAACGATGCGTTCAAAGACGCCTCTACTTTTCGCGTTACCGCTGCCTATCTGATCGATCGCACCAATACACGCCTGCATACCAGCCTCGGCAGTGGCATTACCAATCCGACCTTCTTTGAGCAATTTGGTTTTAATCCGTTGACCTTTGATGGCAACCCGAATTTAAAACCCGAACGCTCCCTCGGCTGGGATGCCGGTATTGAACAGACGTTTTTTGATGATCGCCTTACGATTGATGTAACCTATTTTCAATCCAGGCTTAAAAATGAAATTCTGGGGACTTTTGATTTTGCCACTTTCCGGTCCAGTGTTGCCAATCTGTCGGGCAAAAGCAAACGCCAGGGTATAGAAGTAACCGCTACGGCAAGACCTCTTGAAAACGTCGATTTGCGGGCAAGCTATACCTACACAAATTCCAAAGATGCCAATGGTGTCACTGAAGTACGCCGCCCCAAACATATCGCCAGTTTTGATGCCACCGCACGATTTCTTGAAGATCGCCTGACGTTCAATTTGGGGGTGGCTTACAATGGCAAGAATGAGGACCTTGAGTTTATTGCCGCCACGCCGGCAACGCGGGTCATTCTGGATGATTTTGTCCTGGTCAACCTGTCGGCCTCTTATCAGATCACCGATAACGTCCAATGGGTAGGCCGGGTAGAGAATGCTCTGAACACTCAGTATCAGGAGGTTTTCTCTTTCAACACTCCCGGTGTCGCCGCCTACAGCGGCTTCCGGGTCAATTTTTAAGATGCCGGGATTGCCGCAATACCGAAGAACAAAGGAGCGCATGTTATTAGCGGCATGCGCTCTGTTTTTCGTGGTCTTGCCTGCTTTTGTGATGGCGGCAGAAAAGCCACAGAAAATTGTCTCGCTTAACCTATGTACCGATCAGCTGTTAATGATGCTGGTCGCGCCCGATCGCATTGCAGCGGTAAGCTATCTGGCGCAACAGCCAGAAAGCTCGGTGATGGCAGGTTTTGCCGCCAGCCTGCCGATAACCTATGGCGGCGGCGAAGACGTCATTATGCTTCAGCCCGACCTGGTTCTGGCTGGAACCTACAGCACCCGCGCCACCGTCAACATGCTGCGCAAGCTAAAGTATAATGTGGCTGTTCTGGAGCCTGCGCGCACCTTGAGCGATATTGAGAAAAACATCGCCATTATTGCCAGGCTGGTTGGCGAAGTTGAAAAAGGATCGCAACTGATTAAACAGGTGCGTGAAAAACTCAGTGATAAGCCTTCGACGAAAAATTCAGACACCCCGACAGCCGCCTTAGTCTATGCCAACAGCTACACATCGGGCACCGGCACCCTTGCCAACCAGATTGTTACCAAAGGCGGGTTTAAAAATCTGGGGCAGCGACTGGGCCTTTCTGGAACCGCCAGAATTTCCCTGGAAAGCCTGCTGGTGGAAAAGCCGGAAGCGATCATTCTGGGCCGCACAGGTTTTGGCAAAAAGGATATGGCCCATCAGGTGTTTCAACACCCGGCGTTAAAGAAAATTCTGGCCAAAACCAAATCCATGATCCTGTCTGACACCTATTGGGTGTGCGGCACCCCCTATACGTTGACAGCGGTTGAACGTGTCAGAAAATTTCACAAATCCGGGATTTTCAAATGATGTTTGACCGGCACCAAATCCCCCTTGTGGTCAGTTTTCTGGCGCTGATAGTCTTGTTGATCTTCCTGTTTGGCTGGTCCTTGACGCTGGGTGCGGTTAACACCCCGGCTTTAAGCGTCCTGTCGGCCTTGTTGCAGAACGGTGAAATCTCCGATGCCATCAGAACCATCGTCTGGGAAATCAGGCTGCCGCGCACGATACTGGCAACAGCTATCGGCGCCATTCTGGGTATGTCGGGCGCTGCCTTGCAAGGATATTTACGCAACCCGCTGGCCGAACCCGGTCTGATTGGCGTCTCTTCGGGTGCAGCCCTTGGGGCTGTAGTGGCCCTGTATTCCGGCCTGTCTTCTTTTTTTGCTCTCGCCCTTCCCCTGGCCGGGCTGGCCGGTGCACTGATTGCGGTGATCATCGTCTATGTGCTGGCCGGTGCCAGGGCCAATCCGCTGACCCTCATTCTCGCCGGTGTTGCCATCAGCTCCTTTGCCGGTGCCTTGACCAGCCTTGCTCTCAACCTCTCGCCCAGCCCGTTTGCAGCCCTGGAGATTGTCTTTTGGATGATGGGATCTCTTGTTGACCGCAGTATGGATCACGTCGCCCTGGCCCTGCCATTTATCATCGCCGGGCTTGGTCTGCTGGCTCTCACCGGCCGCGCTCTGGACGCCCTCACTCTTGGCGAGGATGTGGCCGAAACCCTGGGCGTAAATATTCGCCGCACCCAGGCCATCATCGTCATGGGTGTTGCCCTGGGCGTGGGGGCGGCGGTCTCTGTCTCCGGCGTCATTGGATTTGTCGGTCTGGTTGCCCCTCATCTGCTCCGGCCTCTTGCCCATTCACGACCCGGTGTTTTGCTGTTTTTGAGCGCGCTTGGCGGTGCCTGCCTGCTGCTTGGCGCTGACAGTGCGGTGCGCCTGTTCAGCACCGGCCAGGAAATGAAACTGGGCGTGTTGACCGCCCTTGTTGGCGCGCCTTTCTTCCTGATGCTGATTATGAAGGCAAGAAAGCAGATGGTGGTATGAGATTAACCGCGCAGAATATCAGCTTTCAAATTGGACAGTATCGTTTGCTGCACGACATCTCAACGAGCGTTTTACCGGGATGCGTGACTGGTTTTGTCGGGCCCAATGGTGCGGGCAAAACCACCTTGTTAAAAATCCTTGCAGGCTTGCGTCAACCCACCAGTGGCGATGTGACAATCGATGGCGAAAATCTGCACAAGATGCGCGCAACTGAACGGGCAAAACGCATTGCCTATGTGCCCCAGTCGCGGATTGTTCACTGGCCGGTAAGTGTGGCGATGCTGGTTGCCATGGGGAGAATTGCGCACCAAAGATCACCGGGAAATCTGGATGAAAAAAGCCGTATTATCGTCGAAAATGCCATGCGTCAAATGCAGGTTGAGACATTGGCTGAACGCGATGCATTGAGCCTTTCAGGCGGCGAACAGGCGCGGGTTTTGCTGGCCAGGGCTTTAGCTCAGCAACCAGCCATCCTGTTGGCGGATGAGCCGACTTCCGCGCTTGATTTGCGCCACCAGATAAAATTGATGGAGTTGTTGCGCGAACTGGCCCAAAGCGGCCTTGCCATCGTTGTATCCCTTCACGATCTTTCACAAATAGCGCGCTATTGCGACCACGTGGTTGTGCTGGATCAGGGCAAAATGATTGTTGAGGGCACACCGCGCACAACATTAACTCACAAAACCATTGGGGATGTTTACGGCGTTGACATTGATATTTCTGATGTAAATGGCCTGCCGGTTATTATCCCATTGAATGTGCGTGGCTCACCATGAGTATATTTCGGGTGGATCAGCCAATAGTAACGCCAGCCACTGGACCGGCTTTACCTTTTAAAACGTTTATCGCCTCTGTTCTGGGTCATGCCGTTGTTATCGTCGGTATTCTCCAGATGGGGATGACCGAATTTTCACCCCCGGAAACCGAAGCCATTATCGTCGATCTTATTTTCGAAAAAAGCGGTGCCAGTTCTAACAACGAGACCAGATCAGAGCCCAAGGCGGTTGCCACTCCAGCGGTGAAAAAAGCAATTCTCACGCCTGCGCCCAAAGAAATCTCCCAAGCAAAAGACTTTGAGCAAACAACTGTGCAGACTGTTGCGGTTTTTTCTGAACTTACCGAGCCCGCACCACCGGAAAAACAGAGTGCAACTGCCGCCAGGGCAATCGTTGCAGAAATGCCTGCCGAGGATATAGAGGCCAGCACACCGGTTATTCTGACAGCAACAATGTCTATAATTGAGCCCGCGCCAATAGTCCCGAGGCCGGAGATAAAAACGGTTTTGCCGCGCCCAAAAACACACGTTGATCCGGTCAGCAACAATGTAAAAAAAAGGCGCGAAACTAAACCCGGGAAAAAGAAAAAACAGATAGCCCGCCGGGCCTCCCTGCCGGGTAAGGGCCAAAAGCAAAAAGGGCGAACTCAGAACATTCAAACTCAAGGTGTGCGCTATACCGGTGCAGGTTTAAGCAATCCGAGGCCACGCTACCCGCCAGCGGCCAGACGCAAGCGGGTTCAGGGAAGGGTTTTGCTGGCTGTTGTCGTAACAAAATCGGGGCGTGCCAGCTCCGTGCGCATACGCAAATCCAGCGGCTTTCAACTGCTGGATCAGGCCGCTTTAAAAACAGTAAAGCGATGGCGCTTCAGACCTGCCACCAGAAACGGTCGGCCGGTCCGCGCCAGGGTCATCGTACCAGTAACGTTTAAGCTCAAAGGATAAAGACGACATTCTGTTTGATATGGGGTTGGAGCGTTTGGTTCGCGGTGTGGCCATGTTGATTCTTGCATTAATGGCACTTATTTTTGTTTTTCGATGTCTTGAATCTACTTTCTTAAAGCGCTCATTTGTGCCGAAAGTATCACCCTCTGCATAATACCGCTTTGACATTATCTCGATGCACCTGTTCATAGGCATCAAAATAAATTAATGCCCCGCTTTCGATATCTGCAGCGACGAACTCGCGAAGGGTCTGGGCACCAAGCTTTGGATCCTCGGGGCAGTGTAAAAGTTTTGCAACATAATCACGCGTCGCTTTAATGAAAGTGTCCTCATAACCGCCACTGGCGATCCGGTCGGGGTCACCGTGACTGGGTAAAATTGTGGCTATATCCCAGGTTGAAAGTCGATCAAGTTCGGTTAAATGCACGCCAAGGCGTTGCGGTTCGTCCACATACGTAACCGTATCTTCTAATGTATCGGCAGCGAGGAGTATCCGGGTTTTGGGTAAATAGAGTACCAACCCGTCAAAACTATGGATTTCCAGAGGCCGCAGGGTAATTTCGATATCACCAACGTGCAATGTCTTCTCACCGGCAAAAATCGTCGTTGGCATCACCAGCGAGTCAATAGAAGGCGCACCTGAGGCAAATTTCTGCT
>CAZJUF010000042.1:0-9896 GCA_964549055.1 uncultured Hyphomicrobiales bacterium
GTTCGGTATCACAATGGGATATGCCAACACCTTATCCTGACAAAACATTTCACACTCAAAATATCATTCAATTTGCCAAAGACGTTGCCGCCGCCACAAAGGGCGAGTTGACGATCAAGGTGCATTCAGCCGGGTCGCTTTTCAAGCATAAGGAAATCAAAAATGCCGTGCGCAGTGGTCAGGTGCCGATAGGTGAATTTTATATGGGTCTGCTGGCCAACGAAAACCCGGCGTTCGCGATAGACACACAACCGTTCCTGGCAACCAACTATGACGATGCCGCTAAATTGTGGTCAGCCCAGCGTCCTATCGTCAACAAGTTATTCGACAAACAGGGATTGATGGTGCTGTATTCGGTGCCGTGGCCAGGCCAGAGCCTCTATACAAAAAAACCGGTTGCCAAAGTATCAGATCTCGCCGGTCTCAAGTTTCGCACGTACAATGCTACCCTGGAAAAATTTGTGAAATATGCCGGTGCTGCTCCAACGCAAGTTGAAGTTCCTGACATCGCTCAGGCTTTTTCCACCGGACGCGTCGAGGCCATGATCACCTCGCCTTCTACCGGCGCCAATTCAAAAGCCTGGGATTTTGTAAACGTCTATACGGACATTCAGGCCTGGGTGCCAAAAAATGTTGTTGTGATCAACAAGAGTGCGTTTCGCAAGCTTGATAAATCGGTTCAGGATGCGGTTCTGGCCGCTGCCAAGGCGGCTGAAAAACGCGGCTGGGAAATGAGCATGAACGAGACTGCCACCAAAATTGCCATTCTCAAGAAAAACGGCATGACGATTGTCAAACCTAGCGACGAGCTCATGACGGGCTTGCGTGAAATCGGCGTTAAAATGATGGCTGACTGGAAAAAAGCAGCCGGTGCTGATGGCGAAACAATACTCAACGCCTACTACAAATAATCTCTAAAAAGAGGTGGTCGCGCAGGCGGTCACCTCTTTAATCACAACAGCCGTTTTTGGGGGGCATCAACGTGCGGCGTATCCTTGATCGACTTTACACCTGGAGCGGCTATACCGGTGCTGGTTTCATTGCCGCAATCTGCGCTGTGGTTTTTGCCCAGGTTGTGCTCAATGCCATCGACAGGGTGGCCAAAATTCTCACCGGTTCAGCCATCGGCCTCACCATCCCGTCATATTCAGATTTTACCGGATTTTTTCTCACCGCCGCCTCCTTCTTCGCTCTGGCCTATGCCTTGCGCGAAGGCGCTCACATCCGGGTAACCCTTGTTATTCAGCACACCACTGGCAAGCTGCGCCAGGCGATTGAATTCTTTTGCGTAATTCTTGCCTTGAGTGTCGCTGTATATTTCTGCTGGTACACAGTCCTGCTCACATATGAGGCATACACCTACAATGATCTTTCCTCAGGAATAATTGCCGTACCCATCTGGATACCGCAATCTTCCATGGTCCTGGGACTGGCTGTTTTGAGCATAGCATTGCTTGATGATCTGATCACAGTTTTACGCGGCGGTCATCCCAGTTATTTCGACAAGGGTGAAAATCTGCTGGCCGGTCACGTGCCCGAAGAACCGGGGCCAAAGTAACACCCATGTCAGAAATATCCCTCACCGTCCTTATGTTGTTTATCCTGTTTGTTCTGCTCGGCAGCGGTGTCTGGGTAGCCTTTTCCCTGATGATTGTCGGCATGGTCGGCATGGCCATTTTTTCCTCCGCACCGCTTGGCCAGGTATTGGCCACAACCGTGTGGGGGGCGAGCAATTCATGGGCTCTTGCCGCTTTGCCGTTGTTTATCTGGATGGGGGAAATCCTGTTCAGGTCACGATTGTCACAAGACATGTTCACCGGCCTGTCGCCCTGGATGAACCGCATACCGGGGCGGTTATTACACGTCAATATTCTGGGCTGCGCCATTTTTGCCGCCGTTTCCGGCTCGTCCGCTGCAACGGCTGCCACCATCGGCAAAATGTCTATCCCCGAGCTTACCAAACGCGGCTACCCTGAGCGTCTTATTTTAGGCACGCTTGCCGGCTCCGCCACCCTCGGCCTGCTTATTCCACCATCGATTATTCTTATCGTCTATGGCGTTGCCACCGAACAATCGATTGCCCGCCTGTTTATTGCCGGCATATTGCCGGGCTTGATGCTGGTGGCACTATTTATCGGCTACGTCGTTGTTTGGTCAATTTTCAACAAACATGAAATACCGCAAAGAGATGCCCATATTCCCCTGCGGGAAAAATTTCGCGAAGCCCGCCGCCTTATCCCCGTTGTTTTACTGATAGGCGGAATTATCGGCTCGATTTATTCAGGCATAGCCTCGCCCACAGATGCTGCCGCCGTTGGCGTGGTTCTGGCGCTTGTTTTATCCTGGCATTCAAACAGCCTGACGAAAAAGACGTTTATTGACGGCCTCCTCGGCGCCACCAAAACGTCTACCATGATTGCCTTTATTCTCGCTGGTGCAGCCTTTCTCACCGTCTCCATGGGCTTTACCGGCATACCAAAACTGCTGGCCGCCTGGATCGGCTCGTACCAGCTTTCCCAGCTCGCCCTGCTCGGGGCATTGACCGTCTTCTTTATCATTCTGGGTTGTTTTCTGGACGGTATTTCCGTCGTCGTCCTCACCACCTCGGTGATCCTGCCAATGGTCGAACAAGCTGGCATCGACCCCTTGTGGTTTGGCATCTACATCGTCATTGTCGTCGAAATGTCCCAGATTACCCCACCGGTGGGATTTAACCTCTTTGTTATTCAATCCCTGACCGGGCGCAACATTTTACAGGTGGCAAAAGCTGCTACACCATTTTTTCTGCTGCTTGTTCTGGCTCTGGGCTTAATAGTTGCCTTTCCCGGGATCGTAACCTTATTACCCGATCTGATGGGCGGGTAAGGACAAATAAACTCTACAGATTTAGCGAAAATCAGTGCTTATTCCGTCATTGTTTGTTCACTAATACATCAGCTAATGCGTTGCACCACCTTTGCAATGCTGCCTATGATGTGGTGATTTTGGCGACAGATATTCTACACCAAAGGCATCGGGCATTGAACCAGAGAAAAGAGGCATCAAAAACGTCGCCATCTTCCCTGGCTCGATTTAGGTATCAGTCTATCAGTCTCCGAAAACTGGGCCTGGTTGTTGCTATTGTTGCGGCGGTTGCTTTTCTCGCCGACCTGTTACCGCGCATCATTCCCGGTGCGCAGCTGGCGGAGAACTGGTTGTCAGATTTTCGTTTTGCCGTAATGACGCCACCGCAGGACATTGACCAGCGTATTGTCATTGCCGCAATCAATGAAGACACACTGGCAACATTTCCCTATCGCTCCCCGGTCGATCGTGGTTTTCTTATTAAACTGCTCAACCATCTCTCTTCTGCCAATGTCCGCGCCGTTGGCATCGATATCCTGTTTGATCAACCAACCGAGCTCGAAAAAGACGCGAGCCTAAAAGCGCTGATTGCGGCATATCCTGTTCCCATAATTGTCTCGGACACCGGGACCAAAGGTGTTTTGACCAAAAGCCAGCGGAGTTTTTTATCAAATTTCAACGATGGACTTATCTCCGGTGATGCCAATCTGGTAAAGGACGTTAATGATGGCACCGTTCGCGGCCTCTACGTTGAGCGCCCGCAAACCAGCCCGCGCAAACAGGGATTTGCAGCGGCTATTGCCTCGGCACTCGGTCTGCCCATCCCTGAGCGCGACATTGAGCTGGTTTACAGATCTCCGCCAGCATTCGACCAACCGGCATTCAAATCCTATCCAGCTCACACAATACAGTTTTTGCCGAAAAGCTGGCTTGCCGGTAAAATCGTCCTGATCGGTGCCGACCTGCCGTTAACAGATCGCCACAAATCAGTTTTTTCAGCTGCCAGAGGATCCATAAGCGGCACTTTGCCAGGTGTACGCATTCATGCCCATGCCCTGTCCCAGCTCCTCGACAACCGCCGCGCCACAACAATGAGCCAACCGGCAAAATGGGGCCTGTTGTTTGCAACCGCTATAATCGGCATAGTCATTGCCCTGCTTGACACATCCATAATCATCAAGGGGTTCATGTTTGTAACCAGCGTCGCTGGCCTTTGGAGCTTCATCCTGCTGGGGTATCAAACTTACGGCCTGCCCGTACCTTTTCTGGCACCAAATTTTTCCCTCGCCGCCAGTTTCATTATTGGAATAGCCTATCTGGGTCACGATGATCGACAGCAACGGAAATTTATCCGGCGTGCATTTTCGCGCTACTTATCTCCCAGAATTGTCGACCTGCTTGTCGCCAATCCAGCCGCCATGAAAACCGGTGGCGAGCGCCGCGAGCTCACATATATTTTTACCGATCTGGAGAACTTCACCACCCTCACCGAAAATGTGGCCCCGGAAATGCTGGTAGATTTGCTCAATGAATACATTGATGGTCTGTGCACGATTGCCTTTAAGCACGAAGGCACAGTCGACAAGATTATTGGCGATGCCATGTGTGCATTTTTTGGCGCACCCCTTGATCAACCTGACCATCAGGCCAGAGCCGTGGCTTGTGCGCTGGAGCTGGATCACTTCGCCCGCACTTTTGCCGCCACAAAAACAGCTCAAGGCATCCCCATAGGACGCACCCGCATAGGCGTGCATTCCGGCATTGCCACAATTGGGAACTTTGGTGGTAAAAACTTTTTCGACTACACCGCTTTTGGCGACATGGTCAATACGGCTGCCCGCCTTGAAAGCATAAACAAACATCTGGGAACCCGGATATGCATAAGTGCGGTAACGGCCGAAATGTGTCCGGGATTGGTATTTCGACCGGTGGGTGATCTGATACTGAAAGGGAAATCCGGGCAATTGGCCGCTGTTGAACCGGTAACAGACAGCGATAGTTCACAAATTGATGTGCCTGCTTACCATGATGCATTTAAGGCCCTGCGTCGCGGTGATGGTCATGCTGTTGACGCATTTCGTAGGATTGTGGAGAAAAATCCGAATGACGGATTGTCAGCCTTTCACCTCAACCGACTGACATCCGGGGAAACTGGAACAATAATAGATTTGGGAGTTAAGTGATGTCTGATCGAGTTGTGCGTAAAAAATCCATCCATTCTTACGCACTCACCACAATAAACACCTTGTCCCGAAATACTGGTATGGCGCTGATGGCAGCGTTGATCACAACGGTTTTCACATCCACACCCAATGCTGCGGAACTGGTGGTTATCGCAAGTTCAAACAGCGGTTTTAAAGTTGGGCAGGTTGTTGATTCATCCTCTGATATTAAACTGGCCGATGACGTCACCCTCACCTTAATTTCTGAAAGCGGAAAAATCCTTGCTCTCAAAGGCCCGCGCTCCGGTGCCGTTGAGGTTGAAGGTTCGGCAGATAAAAACGGTGGACTGATACCCTCGATCAAAAACATACTCGGCAGCGAAAAAACAGAAGCGAGCACCCTTGGCGTCATGCGCAGCATTGGTGGACCTAAACTCCCGTCAGACCCCTGGGCAATCATCGCCAACAAAACCGGAAAATACTGCGTAACTTTGTCAAAACCAGTGGTTTTGTGGCGGGCCGATGCCAAAAAGACCCGCAGTCTCATTTTGTTAAACCTTGATAATAACCATAAAGTCAAAACCGTCTGGAGTTCCGGTCAAAATACCCTATACTGGCCACGATTAATGCCAATGGTTGACGGTGCCACATACCGCGTTGATCTTGCCGGGGAGAGCAGGCTGCCAAAACTGACCGTTGCATTGGTGCCAAACCAACCTACACAAGCCCATGCAGCCGTTTGGATGTCACAAAACGGATGCGAAAAACAGGCGTTGCGCCTGCTTCAGAGCATCAATTAACGGCAGTATTCAGAATATTATTTCAAAACATTAACAAAAAACGCGAGTATACCCCATGACGACACATGACAGGGCATCTATATCCAGTTCCATCAGATTTTCAAAAGTGCAATTGCTATCCCTGCGCCGGGTATTTTCTCTGACGTCGTTTTTTGTATTTTCATTGGCGCTATGGCCCACTGTGGCCTCAGCCGGTGCCTTTGACGAATTCTCCGGCACCTGGCGCGGTACCGGCCAGTTCACCTTAAAAGACGGCCGCACGGAAACAGTCGCCTGCAAAATAAAATCGACGGTTGAAGTCAACGGTACGCGTGTCTATCAAAAGGTTAAGTGCAAAAGTGCAAGCCAGAAAATAAAAGTCCGCATATCCCTCGTTGCCAACCGTCAGGCCATCGGTGGCAGCTGGTCGGCCAGCGGTGCTGTCGCGGGCAACATTCAAGGCTATACTAACGGCAGGTCAATGAACCTCCAGCTCAGTGGCAGAAGAATATCCGCCTCCATGAGGCTGTATACATACGCTTGTTCACAAAAAATGACGGTTACCGGCAAAATAGGCAAGGTCAGACACATAAGCGTCCAGCTGACGAAAAACTGTTGAAATCTGCCAAAGGCAGCAAGCGCGAAGGCTGGTGCCGCAGGGGGCATTGAACAATCACTTCATAGAGCTACAATGACATTTATGCCTGCGTTTTCCATGGCCTCAGCAAGCGAAGGCGGGGGAGCCCGATCACAGATAATTCGATCAATTTGCGCAAGCGAACAAACCTCAAATGATGCGAGCTGATCGAACTTTGACGCATCCACCAAAACGGTGACTGATTGCGACTGTTCAATCATCGCACGAGCAACTTGAGCTTCATCAATATTGAAGTCCATAGCACCCGTGCGTCCATCCAGAGCACCTATGGTCAACACCGCATGATGAGCACGAAACAATCGGATCTGAGACGAAACCATTGTTCCAGCTGTCTGTTGATTGTCGCAGTAGAACTCGCCACCGAGCAAAAAGACCCGGTTGTTGCTACCACCTGCCATCCTGGCGCTGGCCGCACTGGATGAGACCTCTCTGGCAATCTCCACCGAGTTGGTGATGACAGTCAGTCCTGACACTTCAGATAATTTTTCAGCAAGATACAGTGTTGTCGATCCTGTATCGATAAATAACGTCTCACCTTCTTCAAACAGCGACACAGCGGTCTGTGCGATCAGCATTTTGGCTTCCGCATTGTCCGACATGCGTTGTTGAAATGATCCCTCACCAAAAACACGTGGCAGAGTTGCCCCGCCATGGGTTTTCTGAATTTTTCCGGACCTCTCCAGATCCGTCAGGTCACGCCGGATCGTCTCGCGTGAAACGTCCAGAAGAACGGCCAGTCCCTCAACCGTTGCTGTTTTTTGTTTGCGCGTGATCTCGACAATTTTCTGCTGACGAAATTTAATTTTCATGTGATGTCCAATTCAACATTGACCAAACAGGCATTCTTTTTTACTATTCAGTCAACTTGAGGTGATATTTATGACATTACATCACAAACAAGACGATAAGCCAAATCAAAGCAAACCATATGACAAAGCAAGCGGCCCGATGGGCGGGCAGGTTTTTGATGTCGTGATTGTGGGCGCTGGTGTTGTTGGCTGTGCAATCGCCAGACGCTTCACGCTGGAAGGGGCTCGCGTAGCAATTGTCGAAAAAGCAACCGACATTCTCGATGGTGCCAGTAAAGCCAACAGCGCCATTTTGCATACCGGGTTTGATGCCCCGACCGGCTCGGTGGAAGTGTCATGCATCCGCGACGGCTATCAGGAATATCTGGAAATCCACAATAATCTGGCCTTGCCACTGGAAAACACCGGTGCTTATGTCGTCGCCTGGAACGACAATGAAGTGAGCGCACTTGAGGCGATCGTAGAACAAGGCCATGCCAACGGAATTGCCAACGTCAGTATAATCGATGCTACCGAGTTGCGAGACAAAGAACCGGAACTTTCCCACCAGGCTTTGGCGGCAGTTGCTGTACCTGGCGAGAGCATCATCGATCCATGGTCCGCACCTTATACCTATCTACGCCAATCGCTGCTCAATGGTGGCGAAATCTTCCTGTCGTGCGAAGTCACGGATGGAAATTTTGATGGGCAAAAATGGCAGCTTCAAACCACGCGCGGAACATTGAACACCCGGCAGGTGATCAATTGCGCCGGACTTTATGGCGATTTGCTGGATAGAAAAATTCTTGGGTCTTCCAGTTTTGACATAAAACCACGCAAAGGGCAGTTCGTCGTTTATGACAAGGCGGCCGCCAGATTAATCAATTCCATCATTCTCCCGGTTCCTACCGGCCGCACCAAAGGCGTGGTTATTTGCCGGACCATATTTGGCAATGTTCTCGTGGGGCCGACGGCGGAAGATCAGGAAAGCCGATCTGATGCAAGCACAGATGAAGACGCTCTGCGCGCTTTGATTGCATCAGGTACAGCCAAGGTTTCAGCACTCGAGAACATACCGATAACCGCAGTCTATGCCGGCTTGCGACCGGCTACCGAATACAAGGACTATCAAATTGACGCCAAGCCGACACTCAACTGGATAACCGTTGGTGGCATTCGCTCAACCGGCTTGAGCGGCGCACTTGGCATCGCGCGACATGTTTTTAAACTGTACAGTGACTTAGGGTTTGAACATGATCGCGTTGTTGATCCAAAAACCCCAAAGGCAGCGGCGCTGGCGGAAAATGCGCAGCGCGACTGGCAGCGCAAAAACCACGGCAATGTTATTTGCCATTGCGAACTCGTAACCGAGCGGGAAATACAACACGCTTTATCAGGTCCGCTTGGTGCGCGATCCTTGTCGGGGCTAAAACGGCAAACCCGGGTCACAATGGGGCGATGTCAGGGGTTTTATTGTTCCGCATGCCTGGCAGAATTGACTGCGGATCATTTCGATACCCCGTTGTCGTATGAGATTGGTATGCCGGGGCGCGACCATGACTGACCAGAATTTCCCATCAACAGAACACTTCGATGTTGTCGTGATCGGCGGCGGACCGGCTGGATTATCTGCGGCAACGCAACTGAAGCGTCAAGGGGTTGCAAATGTCATTGTGCTTGAGCGCGAACCCGATGCTGGTGGCATCCCGCGTCATTGCGGACATTTTGGCTTTGGGATGCGGGAGTTCAAACGCATCCTGACCGGGCCGCAATATGCGAAAAGGCTGGTCAAGGAAGCCTTAACTGCGGGCGTTGCGATCCACACCTCAACCACAGTGGTAGAAGCCAACCAGCACGGCACATTACGTGTTGCCACTAAGCGAGGTGTTCGCGAAATCAACGCCAGACGGATCATCTATGCGACAGGTATTCGTGAAACGCCACGCTCGGCACGGCTTATATCAGGCAGTCGCCCCCCTGGTGTCATGAACACGGGCGCGTTGCAGTCGATGATTTATCTAAAAAATCGCCAACCCTTTACGCGCCCGGTGATTGTTGGAACCGAACTCGTGTCATTTTCTGCAATCATGACCTGCCGACACGCAAATATTAAACCGGTCGCCATGATTGATGACGCACAGCACGTAACTGCCCGCTGGCCGTCTTCCTTGTTTCCACGCCTTGTCGGTATTCCCCTCCATCTCAAGACGCGGGTAATCAGGATCCTTGGCGAAAGACAGGTTAGTGCGGTTGTAGTCGAAAACGCAGACGGGCAAAGACACGAACTCAAATGCGATGGCGTCATTCTTACCGGGAAATTTACACCGGAAGCAGCCCTTGGCCGCAGCGGACATCTTGCTATCGATCCTGCCACTGGCGGCCCCGTTGTCGATCAGTATGGTCGATGTTCGGATCCCGCTTATTTCGCCACCGGTAATTTATTAAGACCGGTTGAAACAGCGGGCTGGAGCTGGAATGAAGGCCGCCAGACAGCGTCCTGGGTTGGAGATGATCTGGCGGGTAAATTGTCAAGCAGTGAAGCTCATTTACGCATAGGGATCAAAGGCCCCCTGATCAAATACGTCATGCCGCAACAAATCTCTGTGCCTCATCTGTCAACCGGCATGGAGAACCTGCAGTTGCGTTTTATGCAGCGCGCCAAAGG
>CAZJUF010000042.1:9996-12731 GCA_964549055.1 uncultured Hyphomicrobiales bacterium
ATCTGTCAACCGGCATGGAGAACCTGCAGTTGCGTTTTATGCAGCGCGCCAAAGGTGAGCTGATTGCACGCAATGCTTCAGGTGATTTAAGAAAATGGCGATTGCGGGTTGCTCCCGAACGCAGGGTTCTTATCCCCATACGAGATCTTAGGCTCACCGCGCAGACGGACATTCAAACCAATAATGATGAAATCGAGTTGTGTTTCAAACAGTCACTATAATGAAACATCACAGCCCCCGGAGAATATGAATTATGCGTGTCGTTGCGATTGACCAGGGAACCACAAGTACAAGAGGATTTGTCCTTGATGACACCGGCGCCGGTGAGATTGTTTGCACGCGCAAGCATTTGCAGCTTTATCCCAATCCGGGATGGGTTGAACATAACCCCAATGAACTCCTTGTGCATGTAAGACAATGTCTTGAGGCCGCCGGAACTGTCGATGCCATTGGAATAGACAATCAAGGTGAGAGTTGTCTTGCCTGGGATGCAAGCACGGGCGAAGCGATTTCAACTGTAATCGTCTGGCAGGACCGGCGCACTGAGGCGACGATTAAACGCCTTAAGGCGGACGGTGCACAGGAACTAACCATGGATCGGGCAGGATTGCCGCTGGACCCATATTTTTCGGCTTCAAAACTGGCCTGGATTTTGGAGCACAACCCCACTGCCCGCGAATTACACGCCAAAGGGCGGCTGCGCCTGGGCACAACGGATGCGTTTTTTATCGAGAGACTAACCGGAAATTTCGTAACCGACATTACCACAGCGTCCCGAACATCTCTGCTCAATCTCAAAACCGGCCAGTGGGACAATGATTTGTGCGATCTTTTCGGCATTCCGATCAAAACATTGCCGGAGATCAGGCCAACCATAGGTGAATTTGGCACCGTTAATCTTGCCGGTCGTGAAGTTCCGATATCCGCCAGTGCCGTCGACCAGCAGGCATCGCTTTACGGACACGGCTGTTACCGGCCCGGTGACACTAAAATTACCTTTGGCACAGGTGCCTTTGCGCTGGCACTGACGGGGGATAGTCTCGTGCGTCCTTCGGACCAAAGGTTGTTGTTAACGGTTGCCTGGCAACGTGGCGATGAGGCGCCTTTCTATGCACTGGACGGCGGTGTTTATTGTGCTGGCTCAGCCCTTAACTGGGCAAAGTCCCTTGGTTTGTTTGCAAGTTTTGATGAGATTAACGAGTTTGAAGCACCATCTGCGATCAGCCGGGATCTCGTCTTCGTGCCAGCATTAACGGGACTGGGCTGCCCATATTGGGATGGGTCTGCCGCAGGATTGTGGCTTGGCATGTCGCTCGATACAACATCGAAGGATTTAGTTCAGGCAATCCTCGAAGGTATCGCCTTTCGCACCAGCCAGGTTATCGACATCATGGCCAGGCAGATTACCATTGGCAACGAGATTTCCATCGACGGCGGCATGTCCACCAATCCTTACTTCTGCCAATTCCTGGCAAATGTACTCCAGAAAACAATTATTGTTCATTCGATTGCAGAGCAAACTGCATTTGGAATGGCTAAAATGGCGATGGATTGTACGAATGCAAGTGATGCCAGGCCAGCATATTCCCAGCGCTATGAACCGGGTGCGCCAGATGAAGAAGCAAAAAAGAAATTTGCCTCGGGCATGTCACGTTCACAAAACTGGCGGTGCTAGCGCTGTGATCGGCAAAAGGAAATTACCGCTTGTTGGGTTACTCCGCAGGCAGGTATTATTAAAGAGCTGCGCAAACTGGATTATTGTTGTGATTGGGGTACGCGATGTTGATCGTACAGATAAGTGATATCCATATAGTTGAGAAGGGTAAGCTGACACTTGGCATCGCGCCAATGGCCAGAAATCTGGAGACCTGCATTGATCACATTAACCAGCTGACCCCTAAGCCGGATATTGTTCTGGTAACGGGTGATATCACCGACACAGGGGGCATCGAGGAAGCAGAACACGCGGCCAGCTTATTGAGAAATCTGCAATGCCCTTTTTACGTCATACCCGGCAATCATGACGATGTATCGTCGCTGTGGTCGGTGTTCGGGGAAACCGCCTGCCCCTCCAGAATTGACCAGTCCATAAACTATGTAATTGAGGGTTTTGATGTCCGCTTGATCGGCATGGACAGCACCATCTTTGATGCCCCCGGCGGCGAGTTGTGCCACACAAGGTTAGCCTGGCTTGATGAGCGTTTGTCCGAAGCGAATAATCAACCGACCATCATTTTCATGCACCATCCGCCGGTCAAATTCAGTGTTTTGGAATCTGACGAAGACGGGTTTATCGGGGCAGATGCACTGGGGGAGATTGTCGAAAAATATTCCAACATAGAACGATTAATCTGCGGCCACATACATCTACCGGCACTTGCCAGATGGCACGGCACAATCGTTAGTACTGCACCGAGCATAGGCATGAAGTTGGGGCTTGACCTGAGCATGACGAAGAAAAGCGAGTTTTTCCTCGAAGCACCCGGTTATCAGTTGCATTACTGGACACCTCATCAAAACCTGATAACGCACACCGTTAAGGTAGATAAGGTCAACGGACCCTATTTTTTCGAAGAGCACTAGAACACCAAAACTCAGCGGGCGAGCCACCTCTTTGTGGAAACAAAGGGAAAATCAGGATGGATTGAAAAAATAGAATTTTTTGTTATCAAGACAAAAATTGATTTTAGTGGTGCCGCATGGGTGACTCGAACACCCGACCCCGTCATTACGAA
>CAZJUF010000043.1:0-12719 GCA_964549055.1 uncultured Hyphomicrobiales bacterium
GAGCTTTCTATCGGGTCAAACCGGAGTTTTTGTAATGATTGACCGAGTATTTCGAGTTTCCTGTCTCGCAGCCATTTTGGCCACAGGTGCATCTTCTGCCTTTGCTGCCGATCCCCTCGCCCCGCCCCCGCCTCCGCCTATTTATGAAATGAGAACAAGCATCACAGACTGGAGTGGGCCTTATGTAGGTGTTGCAGCCGGTGTTGCTTCCCTGCACTCTTTGTATTTACCCAGCGTGGGTAACGATCCCGAACTGGGCGGCGATACTGTGACGCTTAGCGGTCTTGCCGGATATAACCTGCAATATGAAAATATTGTGTTCGGTGTTGAAGCCGATTTCACCTGGGCAAACCTCAAGGCCAGAAACCGGCTGGATGAGGTTGATCTGGAGATACCCTATATCGCCACTGCGCGGGCCAGATTAGGCTATGCGCTTGACAACACACTGGTCTATGCAACCGCCGGGTTAGGTGTTCTCGAAGGTAAAATGACTTTGACCGCCTTCAATGAAACAGACAAGAAAATCCAGTATGGGTATGTTGTCGGTGCCGGTATCGAAACCAGAGTCTGGGATAGCCTGAATTTACGCCTGGAGTATATCTACGGAGATTTTGGCAAAAAGACCTATTCATTTACACCGGGTGACGTCAATGCAGATTTAAGCAGTCTGCACCTTGTTCGTGCCGGACTGGTCTATACTTTTGATGCCGATAGCTGATAAGTCCGGCGTTTACGCTAACCGGCGCTCTCGCTTTTCAACCTGTAAACAATGGCACGGTTGGTGAAAGCGTCGGTATATTTTGGGTCGATTTCCAGCGCGCGGTTAAAGCTGTCGACGGCGCGGTCATAATCTTTCATTTTGATGTAAAGCAATCCCCGCCGGTTGTAGGCGAGAGTGTTTTTGGGCTTCAACTCAATGACTTTATTGTAATCTGCCAGCGCTTTGTTGTTGTCTGCCTTGCGATCATAGGCAGTGGCGCGGTTGAAATAGGCAAATGAATTTTTGGAATCGAGTTTGATGGCTCGATTGTAATCTTCGATTGCCCGGTCAACTTTTCCCATGCGAAGATAACTGTTGCCCCTGTTGTTGTGGGCCAAACTGTCATTGGGTTTGAGCTTCAAGGCGATGTCATAATCGGCAACAGCTTCAGCATACCGGGCGCGATTGTCGTTGGCGATGCCGCGATAAAGATGGAAATAGGCGACATCGGGTTTGAGCCTGATGGCCTCATCGTAATCTGTAATTGCTAAAGCATATTTGCCGATGTCATCATAGGCATTGCCACGATAATAGTAAGTTTCGGCCTCCGTGGGCGCGCGTTTTATTGCCTCGCCGAAATCTGCAATTGCTCGATCCGGTTTCTTCAGGCGCAGCCATGCAAATGCGCGGTTTTGAAAAGCTGTGGCATCTTGCGGGGCAAGCGTGATGGCGATGTCGTAATCGGCGATGGCTTTGGTGTATTCACCCGCATCAAAAAAAGTACCGCCGCGATTGAGATAGATTTTAGAGAACTTCGGGTCGATTTTTATGGCGGCGTCAAAATCTTCCAGCGCCAGGTCATTTCTGTTCTTGCGGCCATAGGCATTGCCCCGGTTCATATAGGCGCGCACATCGTCAGGGTTGAGTTCAATTGCTGCGGTAAAATCCGCGATGGCGTTGTCATCATTGGCGGTTTCGACGTAAGCATTGCCGCGATTGAAATAGGCGATGGCGAGATTTTTGCGGGTAATGGGCAATCCAAACGCCTGTTTTGTCGAGATGATGGTAGAGCAGCCCTGAATTTGAACATATCCCTGACCTTTAAGACAATCCTCGACTTCATCTGCCCGGGCAGCGTGAGGTATGCCGACAAGCAGCAAAAAAATCATCGAAAAATATGAAGAAAAATACCGTCCCAACTTAACCCCATCCCCCATTATTCTACGAAACTCACCTGTGCCATTTTGCCAGAATTCTGCCTTAACGTCTATCAGCGGCCTTTTTTCCTATACGTGCGGGTGCCGGGTTTGCCGCTGGTTGAACCCGGTTTGCGCAGGGGTTTGGGCTGATCGGTCCCCGGTCCCATATCATCAAGGGGGGGCTTGTGTGGACGACTGGCACTGTGCCGACCGGCGGCACGCTCAATCGATAGTTGACTGGCAAGGGGATCATTGGCGATGAGCAGCTCGGTCTGGCGCAGGCGTTTTACTTCATCGCGTAATCTCGCAGCTTCTTCAAACTCAAGGTCGGCGGCGGCATCGCGCATGCGTTTTTCAAGGTCTTCCAGATGGGTTGCGAGATTGTTGCCAATCAGGTGACCGTCTTCGGCAAAGCCAGCATCAGCGGTGACATGATCGCCTTCGTAAACCGATTTCATGACGTCGGTTATGTTTTTGCGCACGCTTTCAGGCGTAATGTTATGGGCCTTGTTATAGGCTTCCTGTTTTTCGCGGCGGCGGTCGGTTTCGCGAATGGCGCGCTCCATCGAGCCGGTGATCCTGTCGGCATAGAGGATGACCCGGCCCTCGACATTGCGGGCAGCGCGGCCAATGGTTTGCACCAGCGAGGTTTCAGATCTCAAAAACCCCTCCTTGTCGGCGTCAAGAATAGCGACAAGGGCGCATTCGGGAATATCAAGACCTTCGCGCAAAAGATTGATGCCGATCAGCACGTCAAAGGCACCAAGGCGTAAATCGCGAATGATCTCGATGCGCTCGAGCGTATCGATATCGGAATGCATGTAGCGCACGCGAATGCCCTGTTCATGGCAATATTCGGTGAGATCTTCGGCCATGCGTTTTGTCAGTACCGTGACCAGTATCCGCTGGCCTTTGGCGGCAACTTCGCGGCATTCGGCGATGAGATCATCCACTTGCGTGGTGACCGGGCGGATTTCAACGTCAGGATCGGTGAGGCCGGTGGGGCGGATGACTTGTTCGGCAAAAACACCGGCGGTGCGCTCAAGTTCCCAGCTTCCCGGTGTGGCCGAGACAAACACTGATTGCGGGCGCATGGCGTCCCACTCTTCAAATTTCATGGGCCGGTTATCGACGCACGACGGCAGGCGGAAGCCGAATTCGGCCAGGGTGGCCTTGCGTTTGTAATCGCCTCTGAACATGCCGCCAAGCTGCGGCACGGTGACGTGGCTTTCATCGACAAAAACAAGCGCATTGTCGGGCAGATATTCAAACAGGGTGGGCGGCGGTGCGCCGGGACCGCGGCCGGTGAGGTAGCGCGAATAATTTTCGATACCGGCGCATGAACCGGTGGCCTCCATCATCTCAAGATCGAATATGGTGCGCTGTTCAATGCGCTGGGCTTCTAACAAGCGTCCGGCATTGTTAAACTCATCAAGGCGGTGACGCAATTCCTCCTTGATGGCTTTGGCGGCCTGACGCAAGGTCGGGCGCGGCGTGACATAATGCGAGTTGGCGTAGACTTTAACGGCGCTGAGCTTGTCGGTCTTCGTGCCGGTGAGGGGGTCAAATTCGGTGATCGCTTCGACTTCATCGCCAAACAGCGAAATGCGCCAGGCGCGATCTTCGAGATGCACGGGAAACAGTTCAATTGTATCGCCACGCACGCGGAAAGTGCCGCGCTGGAAAGCCTGATCATTGCGGCGGTAGTGCAAGGCGACCAGATCAGCCAGCAGTTGCTGGCGCGAAATCGCCTCGCCGACTTCAATCTTGAAAGTCATGGCGGTATAGGTTTCAACCGAGCCGATGCCATAGATGCACGAGACTGAAGCGACGATGATAACGTCGTCACGCTCCAGCAGAGCGCGGGTGGCGGAATGGCGCATGCGGTCGATCTGCTCGTTGATTGATGATTCTTTTTCGATATAAGTATCAGTGCGCGGCACATAGGCTTCGGGCATGTAGTAGTCGTAATAAGAGACGAAATATTCCACCGCGTTGTCGGGGAAGAAGTTTTTAAATTCGCCATAAAGCTGGGCCGCCAGGGTCTTGTTGGGGGCGAGAATTAACGCCGGGCGCTGGGTCGCCTCGATGACCTTGGCCATGGTGTAGGTTTTGCCCGAGCCGGTAACACCGAGCAGCACCTGATCTCTCTCCTGGCTCTGAACGCCTTTGACCAGTTCCTTGATGGCTTCAGGCTGGTCACCGGCAGGTTCAAAATCCGCGACGGATTTGAAGGCAATACCGCCTTCCATTTTTTCCGGCATGACCGGGCGATGCGGCACAAATGGTTGCCCGCTGGCCTCTGACAGGCCGGGTTCGGGCGGGCGCAAATGGGCGGTGTCGTCGCCGGAAATGACTGAGGTGGCTCCGGCATCAGGCCGGGGGCCGCGCGGTGCACCGGTTATGGGCTGATCTGGTGTTGAGAATCCATGGGATGACATCCAGCTAATATAAGGCGGTCTGCGCTCATTGCACGAAAAAATACCACCACCGCGTAAAAAATATTTTGGTTATTTGTTTATAGTTTACGTTAACGTCAAGTATGAGAAATTTTAATACTCTAAAGGTCGGCCCGCCATTGATTCTGACCAATTAAACCGCTTTATCGGCTGATTAGCGCACAAATCAGATAAATCTGAGTTGGGGAAATACCGGTTTCATGCCATTCTCTCGCCACGAATCAACCCTATCTGTTTGATATTGGGAGGACTTTGCGGGCTTGCGGGATTTATCAAATCAAGGCTCAAAATCGGCGGCGGGCTGGATTTTGACTGACAGACAGCTGTGAGTGTGAAGCATGTCAGAAAACTGCTCAATGCAGTTCTCGACAGAATTTCCGACCGGCAGATATCCTTTGCAATCGGCAAAATATATGCGCTGAAAGTTGGCGGGGCCGGCATGGCCTATCTGGTTCAGT
The DNA here is from genome assembly GCA_964549055.1 of uncultured Hyphomicrobiales bacterium. Taxonomy (GTDB): domain Bacteria; phylum Pseudomonadota; class Alphaproteobacteria; order Rhizobiales; family JAJFHR01; genus JAJFHR01. Next base: position 4,817 of record CAZJUF010000043.1, read on the forward strand.
TGGCCGTTGCTTTTTTTCTCGGTGCCACCAACTATGGTGTTTTTGCCCTGGCGTGGATTATAGCAACAACGCTGGGACAGATTTGCAGTAGCGGGTTCAATGACACTATGGGCCGGTTTTTACCCGGATACCTCGCGACCAGGGATTTTGCCCGCGCCCGGGGCTTTGTTCATTTTGCCATGCTTTTCACAAGTTGCGTGTCGGTGGCTGTTGCGACTGTTTTAGTGGTGGCAGCTTTTTTTATGCAGCCGTTATTTCCGCAGATTTATTTCGTGCCGGTGGTGCTGGCGCTGCTTTGCGTTCCCGCTTTGACGTTTACGCATTTGAAGGAATCGATTGCGGTCAGTCGTTCGCTGATTTTTTCCGGGCTGTTTCCCACCTATATTCTCCGCCCTCTGGTTTTGACTGTATTTACCGCTCTGGTTGCGCTTATTGCCCATAATAACACCACCAAGGTGGCTGTTATCGGATTGTTGCTGGCCAGCTACGCGGTGGCGGTGATCCAGTGGTGGTTTTTGAAAAAGCCGCTGGCGAAGGAACTGGGCGAGGGCGAAAAAATTGTTGAACCGGCCCATTGGCTCAAAGTTTCATTGCCGCTGTTTCTGGCCCAGGGGTTTTTTGTTCTTACCACAAGCACCGATGTTATTATTCTGTCTTTTTATGTTGAGCCCGAAGCGCTGGGTATTTATTTTGCGTCGGTGAAAATGGTGGCGCTGTTATCCTTCATCCATGTAGCGGTAGCCTCGGGCATTACCCGCAGGCTCTCTGAAGCCTGGGCGCATAATGATTTGCCGGGGTTTCGACAACAGCTGCGCAAGGGGCGCATCTGGATGGTTATTCCAACGCTTGTGGGGGCGGGAGTTCTGATTTTGATCTCGCCGTTTCTGCTCTCCATGTTTGGCCCGGAATTTACGTCCGGCAGTATCATTGTGACAATTCTGGTTGTCGGCGTTATCGCCCAGGCAGCAGGTGGACCAATTCAGGAGGCCTTGATTGTCAGTGGACATCAAAAGGCGGTTTCACTGGTTATTGTCACTTTTTTTGTTCTCAATCTCGTCTTGAGTATTGTTCTGGTGAAATCTCTGGGGCTGACGGGAGTTGCCATTGCTTCTGCAACCACGGTTTCGGCGCGGATTGCGGTTATGTATCTGTTGGCGTACACGCGCTCGTCAATCCTGTCAGATTGAACGATGCTAATTGCGCTGTTTAAGGGGGGTAAGTGCGGCGATGTGCTGGGGTGATAATCCGCAGCAGCCGCCAACAACCTGTACACCGCTATCAACCCACTGGGTGGCAAATTTCAGGAATTCATCGGCGGGGATGACTTTTTCAAACTGCCAGTTGGGCATTTTGAAATAGCCAGAGTCAGGATAAGCGGTGAGGGGGCCATCATAGACATTGCGTAAAATGGTCAGGGCATCACTGACGACGTCCGAGGGAGTATGCATAATTCCAGCGGCGGCCACTTCGTAATCGTTTAACACCTGAACCACTTCTTCGAACGGGATATCGCTTTCCGAAGCGTGGCTGACAATCTCACCGGCCTGGTTGCGCCGGGCAGAAAATCCTGCCCACACCGGCAGACCGGTGGCCATTGCTGCGTCAAAGGCGTGTGCCATACGTTCAGGATAATACATCATTTCCAGCAAAATGAGATCACATCCTTCATCGCGCAAAAACAAGGCCAATTCGCCAAATCCGTCTGCCATGTCAGTCTGGGAAATCCCCCTGGCCTGATCCGGTTTGGCAATGCCGCCGGTGTAGGGGCACATATGCGACAGACAGCCTGCGACCACGACATCAGCGCGCCCGCTTTTTTCGCGGGCTCGAAGCGCCGATTTAACCGCAACGCGGTTTATCTCCGCAAACTGATCGCCAAATCCGGCAGCGTCAAGCATCAGGCGTGAGGATGCGTAAGTGTTTGCAGTGATAATGTCGGCACCTGCTGCAATGTAGTCGCAGTGGATTTGTTCAAGCAAAGCGGCATTGTCGAGTGTTGCCGGTCCACACCAGGCTTGCGGGTTCATGACCACGCCACGGCGTTCAAGCTCGGTGCCGGTGCCACCATCGAGGATGACAACGTCTCCGCTCTTCAAGCGGTGTTCAACTTTTGCATAACTCATGGAGAAATTCCATTGGTTTGAGGCTGAACGTTTTTTCAGCAGTATTTGTCACACAACTGCATTGCGATGGCGTCTTATTACGCGCGCCTTCGACGGTGGTCGTTTTACGGAGTGCTGCAGAGAACTTTAACCGCAACTTTCACGCTTGCGCTATCTGTCGATGACATGTTTTTCCAGCGCACCCGCCACTTGTCGCTGGCTATCGGCAGGTTCATGGTCATGGCAACCTGATTTTCGGGAGGCGTTGCTTTTGGCATTCCACCGCCACCAGAAATAACCACAGGGTGAGAGGCAGGGCAGGAAACTTCAACATTGCATTGGGCACCTGGTTCAAGTCCGCACTCTTTGACAACCGGCTTTTGCCAAACCTGGTCAGCCAGCGCGGGGCTTGCGAAAAACAAACTCATGCTTGCAATAAACAGAATTTTTTTCATTCAGTTATTCTCCCTTTTTGATGCTTTTACAGTACCCATCCTCCCCGGTCAGGCATGTTTTTCGCCAAAAGATTGACACAATTCAATCAATTTTCCAAGGCATTTGAACGGGTCTCCAAATCAGCGATCGATTGTAAAATCATTTTACAACTCTGGCTCAGATCAAAGGGCTTTTGAAGCGAGCCGTCACATGGATTAACAGCTCGCTTTTTTTACTCCCGTTTTAACGGTCTGGTCAGGCAGGTGGGGCCGCCACAGCCTTTTGCTGAAATTTCCTTGCCCGCATAAGTGATGACTTCGCAACCGGCATCTTCCAGCACCTTTCGGGTTTTGGGATTGCCATCAAGAGCCAGAATTTTTCGCGGACCCAGAGCCAGCACGTTGCACCCCATGGTGTCGTATTCTTCGTCGGGTACGTGGATTAAAGAAATACCGCGGTTCTGTAGCCAGTGGATGAAAGAAACCGGCATGGGGCGGGGGTAAATCAACGCCAGATCGTCATCCAGCGGCGATATCATCGACATCAGATGAAATACATCGCGGGGACCGTTCCAATGGGGCAGGTCAACGGTTATCACTTCAACGTCGGGCTTCAGGATATTTTTTAACTGCTCAATGCCGGAAAGGTTGGTGCGATAGCCGGCACCCACAACAAGTGTTTTGTCATCAATCCAGATAACATCGCCGCCTTCGATGGTGCCGGGCGCTTCAATTACACCGATAATGTCATACCCGAGCGGGCGGTAAATTTCCCCGGCAATGGCGGGTTCAGTGCGGCGTGCGGGTTTGCCCATGTTGCATTCAATAATTCCGCGCGGTGTGATCAACGTGGCATCACGCACATAAAGTGCATCGGGCGAAAGTCCCTGTCCAGCGGGCTGCATGATTACTTCTGCACCGGATTTGCGCAAAATATCAGTAAAGGCATCAAATTCCGCCCGGGCTGCATCCATATCCGGGCGCTCCAGCCAATCGAGCTTTTCCCAGATATCGCAGGACGAAGAATGGCCAGAAAATGCCTCGCGGGGATGGCGGACGGCGACGGTTTTCAGGTATGAAAATTCATTGATCACGGGCAGGTTTCCTATTTTGAAATGACATTACCAGAGCATGGTTCATTGACAATGGAAAAACGATCAAACCCGACTTCAAACACAACCAACTGGAAAAAAACTACAGTTTATGCCAGTATCACGCCCGGGAATTAATTCAACGGGAGGATGCATTTATGGAAAATCTCAAAGACCCTTCACTACTGGCAGGTCGTATTTTGCTGGCTTTGATGTTCGTGATTATGGGATACGGGAAAATAGCCGGTTATGACGGCACTGCCGGTTACATGGAATCAAAGGGGATTCCCGGTGTTTTGCTGCCGCTGGTGATTGCGGCTGAATTGGGTGGCGGGCTCCTGATCGTTGTTGGATTTTTCTCGCGCTGGACGGCGTTGGCACTGGCGGGTTTTTGTATACTGACAGCGTTCCTGTTCCACCTGGATTTTGGCGATATGGCTCAGAAAATTCAATTCCTGAAAAATCTCTCAATCGCCGGTGGTATGTTGATGCTGTTTGCTGTTGGCCCGGGAAAATATGCCATCAACGACAAGTAGAGCATGCCGCCTTCGCGCAACAGCGGTTTAGCGGGCAAAAGATATCTGTTCGGGCTTGATGACTGTTTGCCTGGAGGTGATTTTGTCAGGTGAGGCATAGACCACATACCGTAAGGGGCCGGGGTTTTTGTCATCAAACGGCCAGCAGGTTACCAGGGCCAGTTTTTCACCCGGAGCGTTGGGCTCGATGCCTGAAGCTGACGCGTCAACGACTTCCATGTAATCGACCTTGTAGGTGATGCGTTTGTCGGCCCGGGTTTTTACTTCGATAGTGTCACCCAGTCTGACGTTTCTCAAGAACTCAAAATGAGTGTCGCGGTGGCCGGAAATAACGCTGGTGCCAGGGCGACCCGGCATCGGTGTGCCTGCCACCAGGCCCGGGCCAAATGCCATGGCTTCACCACTGGCATTATTGAGGACGATGGAATTTTGTTTGATGCGCGGCAGGCTTATTTTTGCCACCGGCCAGGTGTCGGCCCACGGCCATGCTTTGGCAGCATCCTCACCGGCAAGAGACCGGCTCCAGGCGCGTTCCAGCAAAACCTGAGCGAGAACCGCTTTGGCTTTTATATAAAGTCCCTGGCCGACAAGGCTGAAGCCTGTAATGGCTGTGGCAATCAAAATCATGGCGACAAGGCGTTGCGGTATCGACGTTTGCTGCAACTGCTGGATTAAAGATTTATTTTCAGTGGTCATAAGAATGCCTCGAGATTTTTGTCCGGGTATACGACTGGCTCAGATGTCGCCAGAAGAAGGTCACCAGCAGGCCTGAAAAAGCCAGAAACAAAACCAACAACCCCATGATGATTTTCCGATCTGCCAGAGTGGCGCCTGCGGGCAGGGCTATGCCTTTTGATCGCGATTTGGCAGCTTCGTTGCGGGTTGATTTGGACGATAACAGCTGGGCAAACCGGGCGGCGCGGGCGGGATCGTTTTGTTGCAAGGAGGCTTTTTGCAATAACGGTGTGGTTTCACCGAACACCTTGTCGAAATTCCAGCCTTGCGGTAATTCCAGCGGCAATTTGCGGCTGGCAAGCGTGTCGCCTGGCGCACGCGCGGGCGTCAGATCGACAGCGACCAGGCTGGTCAGTCGGCTGACCAGATGATGCGCCAGTGCGGTTTTCAGTATCAGCCCATCGAGTTTTTTCCAATCCTCGGAAATGTAACGCTGGCCTTCATATTCGCGAATTTTGCGACGCGCCCATAATTTGCCAATACCTTTGCCGATCGCCGCTTTGTCCAGCGGCAGATTGATGAGCCACGGTTGTCCGGCAAGATTGCCGCTGAGAACAAGTGCGCCGCCGGTTTTTTTCATCCTGGCGGCTATTACCACCGGCTCTCCGGCATAAAGATCGGGCAGGGTTTCCGGCGATACATCGGTTACCCCGGTGCCTTCCCAACTCGCTGCAAGATCTGTCATTATCGGGTTTTCAAGTTTTTCAAACAGCTCTGTCATGCCTTTGGCAACCGCTTTAACAGAACCGATATGGGTGAAGGTGCCACGGCCGTATTCGGCGGCGCGGGTCATGAAAAAGCTGTTGGGGGCGGACCCTATACCGACTGTGAAAATGCGTGAGCGGCCCCGGTTTTTGACAATTTCCTCGAACAATTGAGTTTCGTTGCCAATCGCCCCGTCAGTCAAAAACACCACCTGACGCAAGGTCGACGTATCATTTGGGCTGGTATCAATCAGGGAGGCTTTGAGGGCGGCAAGCATTTCGGTGCCGCCATCAGCCGTCAGATTGCGGACAAAGCGCATTGCGGTATTGAGGTTTTCTTTATCTCCGGTCACGGTCTGCGGAAATAATTCCTCCATGGTATCGTCAAACCGGATGATGTTGAACCTGTCATCGATGGTGAGGCGGTCAAGGGCGCGTAGCAGAGCCTGGCGGGCCTGACGAATTGAGGGGCCGGCCATGGAGCCGGAATTGTCAATAACGAATATAATTTCGCGAGGGATTTTGGCCGCCGCAACCGTGTTGTCGATGGCGGGGCGTGGCGGCGTAACGATGGCCAGGAGAAACTCATCGCTGCCGACCTTTTCACGAAACAGTGCCGCTGTGGGTGCTTGTCCGCGCGCTGCCTGCCACGAAAAGGTGAAATCCTTGTTTGCCGGGACCTCGCCTTTGGCCAGAGCGATGATTGCTGACGTATCACTTTTGGTCTTGACGGCAATTTTATGAGAAGCACTGACAAGGTTGGAAAAGGCAAAGCCTGCATCCAGCGAAACGTTGAGCGTCACCGGGTTGGTGACATTTTCATCCGGGTGAGCAACCGGTGGCGTGATGCGGCTGCGATCTGCCACCGGATCGGAGTAGCCGACCTGACCGAGGCCAGTGTCGGAATCGAACTTGACCGAAAGAACCACCGGATCGGGCAAATAGCGCGGTGCGGCAACCAGAGGTACGCGCAGGGAAAAAACGCCTTTGTTCTGGGCCACGGTTTCCTGATATTCAATTTGTACAATGACGATTTCGCCGGGGCCGATATTGGCGATTGAATTGGTGAACATATTGGGCCGTTCCTGCTCTATCAGGCTGGCTTTTTTACCCTGGGCTTTGGCCTCTTCGTAAATTCTTTTGGCTTCTTTGCGTTCCTTGATCAGGCCTTCAATGAAGCGATCGCCGATTTGCATTTTAAGGGTGTCGACGGCGGCATCTTCAGGCATGGGAAAAACATAAATCCCCTCGACCCAGCCGCTTGAAGGGTTTTCAAAACGCTGGGTTATGACGGTGCGGGAGATCAGCCCGGTGATTTTTACGTTGATATCCGTTTGTAGCCGTGGCGCTTCGACATATTTGCCGGGAGTTTTTGAGTTGAGCAACAGGCCGCCTGAGCGAATGTCACCAAGGCCAACCAGTCGCGGTTGGGCCACCGCGGCCACAAGGCCTGCGAAAGTAAACACCGACAGGGCAACAAAGATGAAGATAATTTCTTTTAAGATGGCGTGTGGAGAAGACGAAAGCGAATTTTGAAAGCCAGGTGTGGCATCGGAATCTCTGGTCAGCATAATGATTAATCCCCGCGGCTAGCTGTGCGACAGCTGTTTCTATCAGCGTCAAGGAAACAGCATCAATCAGGCATCAATTTTACCATTGTGTGCCGGGTTCCGGGTTATTTTGTGGCCAAAATGTGCGGGTGAAACGGGCTCTAGGGGGCATATGCATGCTGATTATTGACGGGGATTGCCTGTCGACATCCTTCGATTAAGAGATCGACAGGACAGGTTTGTTACTTCACTTCGTAAGCTGAAGAATCCTTCAGAATCGAAAGGATTTTACCTTTGACGGCGTCAACGGAAAAATCTGAATCCTGATAAAGCTTGTAAAGCTGGAAGTCCGACACGCGTGACAGGACAAACCAGGCCAACCTTGATGCTTCAGCTGATTCAGGATCAATCCCGATATCTTTTGCTACCATCCTGATCCATTTGTGAGCGTTTTTACCGGCGACATAATGCGAGTATGACCAACTGCCATCGGTATAGGTTGCATAGAACCATTCGGCGCGCAGCTTATCCTTTGTCAACACAGGTGCTTCCGTTCCGGCAACTTTAGCGGCTTCTGCCAAAGCAGCGTTAAGGCCCTGTTTCTTTCCATCTTTATCGGTGATGTCAAGATCCCATTGTGGATCGAAATGCGCAGAGGCGACGCCAAAAAGTAGCTTCTCAGGTGCTTTGCGCTTGAGCAGTTCGGCGTAAGTTACCAGACCGTGCTCACCCATCCAGCCCCATTTGGCGA